>NZ_PQMX01000063.1:0-34849 GCF_004368385.1 Burkholderia sp. B10
CGCCATACCGCCCGCACGCCCCCGCTGCGGCAAGTCGGCGCGCCGTGCCCCGCACGCGCGCCGCGCGTCACCGCGCGAGCTATCATATGGCTCGCCCGTCCGCGCCGCCGGACCGGCGAGCCACCGATTCCCTTCACCCGCTGCACGTTGCGACGCCATCATGAACACCACGCCGGACCTGCCCACGCCCCGCGCCCTGCGCGAACTCACGCCTCTCGAGGCCCGCATTCTCGGGGTGCTCGTGGAGAAGCAGCACACGGTGCCGGACACCTATCCGCTGTCGCTGAACGCGCTGACCGCCGGCTGCAACCAGAAAACCGCGCGCTCGCCGGTGATGAGCGTCAGCGAGGACGAGGTCACGGCCGCGCTCGACGGGCTCAAGCACCTGAGCCTCGTGATGGAGGGCAGCAGCAGCCGCGTGCCGCGTTTCGAGCACAACATGAACCGCGTGCTCGGGATCCCGAGCCAGGCGATCGCGCTGCTGACGATCCTGCTGCTGCGCGGTCCGCAGACGGCCGCCGAGCTGCGCCTGAACAGCGCGCGCCTGCACGGCTTCGCCGACATCTCGTCGGTCGAGGCATTCCTCGACGAGCTCGTGGCGCGCGCACAGCCGCTCGTCGTGCGGCTGCCGCGCGCGCCCGGTGCGCGCGAGAACCGCTGGATGCACCTGATGTGCGGCGACGTGAACCTCGCCGACTTCGCCGGTTCGGACGCGGGCGGCGGCGCGGATGCCGTTCCGCCGTCCGAGTTCGAGGCGCTGAAGGCCGAGCAGAAGCGGCTCGCCGATGAAGTGGCGCGCTTGAATGCGCTGGTTCAGCGCATGGCGACCGAGCTCGGCATCGACGTCGACGCGCCGGGCGACGCCGGCTGACCATCACGCGTCGGCCGCGCGCGCAGCCGCGTCAACCGCCGGCGTCGCGCATCGCGCACGCGTCGCCGAGGCTGGGCGGCAACGCATAGACGGCCGCGCGCGAATGCCATAATCGCGCTTGCCCATCATTTCGGATGTACCGCGGAGAATTTCCATGCATAACCTCGACAATCCCTCCCACGATCGCGAGGTAGGCAGCGCCGACGCGACGCAAGACACGACCCGCATCGACGACGTCCGCATCGGCGCCGTGCGCCCGCTGATCTCGCCCGCGCTGCTGCAGGACGAGCTGCCGGTGCCGGCCGGTACGCAGACGCTCGTCGAGGACACGCGGCGCGCGATCGGCGACATCCTGCACGGCCGCGACGACCGGCTGCTGGTCGTCGTCGGCCCGTGCTCGATCCACGACCACGACCAGGCGCTCGAGTACGCGCGCCGCCTGAAGGCCGCCGCCGACGCGCTGCAGGACGACCTGCTGATCACGATGCGCGTGTACTTCGAGAAGCCGCGCACGACGGTCGGCTGGAAGGGCTACATCAACGATCCGCGTCTGGACGGCAGCTTCCGCATCAACGAAGGGCTGCGCGCGGCACGACAGCTGCTGCTCGACATCAACGCGCTCGGCCTGCCGGCGTCGACCGAATTCCTCGACCTGCTGAGCCCGCAGTACATCGCGGACCTGATCGCGTGGGGCGCCATCGGCGCGCGCACCACCGAGAGCCAGAGCCATCGTCAGCTCGCATCGGGCCTGAGCTGCCCGATCGGCTTCAAGAACGGCACCGACGGCGGCGTGCAGGTCGCGGCCGACGCGATCGTCGCGGCGCGCGCGAGCCATGCGTTCATGGGAATGACGAAGATGGGCATGGCCGCGATCTTCGAGACGCGCGGCAACGACGACGCGCACGTGATCCTGCGCGGCGGCAAGAATGGTCCGAACTACGACGCCGAGCACGTCGAAGCGAGCTGCGCGGTGCTGCGCAAGAGCGGGTTGCGCGAGCAGGTGATGGTCGATTGCTCGCATGCGAACTCGAACAAGTCGCACGAGCGGCAGATCGACGTCGCGCAGGATCTCGCGCGCCAGCTGTCGCAGGGCGAGCAGCGCATCATCGGCGTGATGGTGGAGAGCCATCTCGAGGCCGGCCGTCAGGATCTGAAGCCGGGCGTGCCGCTGAAGTACGGCGTGTCGATCACCGATGCATGTCTGAGCTGGTCGCAGACGGAGCCGGTGCTCGACGTGCTCGCGCAAGCCGTGCGGCAGCGCCGCGGCGCGTCGCGCAACGCGTGACCTGTCCGTATCGGACCTCGCGGCGAAGTTCTGCCGCAGCCCGAGGACGTCCAGCGCGCACGAGGAATCGGCGTTTCGCAAGCCCGGCGTCCGCAGCGACGCCGAGCCGTTCGTGCCGCGGAAAGCGCATCGACGAAGGCAGCGTCGCGCAAATTCGACGCTGCAGCAGCGATTCCGCCACGCCGCCGCGCACGATCTTTTGATCTTCATCGAGCGCGATGCGCATCGGCGTCGCACGCTCAACGCACGATCGGGCGAATGCCGCTACCATGAACGCGTGTTGCACGCTGCGGGCCGGTCATGCCGGCTCGTCATGCACACCCGCGGCGGCGGCGAGTGTGGCCGTCACGCGTCCGACGAAGCGCGCGGTACTCACCGATCGGCCGTTATCCCGCGTCGCTTTGCTCCCGGAATCAACAACAACCGAACCGGAGTGCAATACGCATGAAGTTCTATAAAATCCTCATCGCAGCAACCGTCCTCGCGTCCAGCGTCAGCGCCCACGCGCAGATCGCCGGCTCGCAGCCGCTCAGCGTCACCGTCGAGCAATCGCAGGCGCTGCTCGAAGGCTGGAGCGTGAAGAAAAGCGTGCTCGGCAAGACCGTGTACAACGACGCGAACCAGAAGGTCGGCACGGTGCGCGACCTGATCGTCGCACCGGACGGCTCGGTGTCGGCGGCAATCGTGTCGGCCGGCGGCTTCCTCGGCGTTGCCGCGCATGACGTCGCGGTGCCGATCGCATCGCTCGACGTGCGCAACGGCAACATCTATCTGCCGGGCGCGACGAAGGCCGCGCTGAAGGCCACGCCGGCATTCCAGTACACGAAGGTGCCGTCGCCGCCGAAGCCGCGCAAGGTCGACGAGAAGCACTAACCCTCCGCGCCCGGTACGCAACGTGCCGGGCCGGGCCGAGCGCGCGCGATGTCGCCGCGCGCGTCGGCCCAGCGCGCATCCGCTGGCGTCTACGTAATTCTACGTAGCGCTGCATACGTAGTTGTGCGCTTGTACGCCTTCCCCTTGCACGGAATACTACCGACCACCGCCGCACAACAGTGCGCGGCGACGCATCGACGTCACGCGGGTTCGGTCACACCTCTCGCCGAATCCACTTAAAACCACATAGGAGACGAGGAACCGCCATGAATCGGGCTTCCAGTACCTTGCTATGGACCGCGGTCGCGCTGCTCGGCGCCTTCGCGTTCGGCACGATCGCACTTGCGCACGGCGAACGCGTCAGCGCGCTGTGGATCGTGATCGCAGCAGTCTGTGTCTATCTGATCGCATATCGCTTCTACAGCCGTTTCATCGCCAGCAAGGTGATGCAGCTCGACGGGCTGCGGATGACGCCGGCCGTCAAATACAACGACGGCCTCGACTACGTACCGACCAACAAATACGTGCTGTTCGGCCATCACTTCGCCGCGATCGCCGGCGCCGGGCCGCTCGTCGGGCCGGTGCTCGCCGCGCAGATGGGCTACACGCCGGGGATGCTGTGGATCCTGGGCGGCGTCGTGTTCGCAGGCGCCGTGCAGGACTTCATCGTGCTGTTCATCTCGACGCGTCGCGACGGCCGTTCGCTCGGCGACCTCGTCAAGATGGAGCTCGGCACGGTGCCCGGCGTGATCGCGCTGTTCGGCGCGTTCCTGATCATGGTGATCATCCTCGCGGTGCTCGCGCTGATCGTCGTGAAGGCGCTGACGAATTCGCCGTGGGGCACGTTCACCGTCGCCGCGACGATTCCGATCGCGCTGTTCATGGGCATCTACACGCGCTACATCCGCCCGGGCCGCATCGGCGAAGTGTCGATCATCGGCTTCGTGCTGCTGATGGCGTCGATCGCGTTCGGCCAGGCCGTGCACGATTCGCCGACGCTCGCCGCATGGTTCACGTTCAGCGGCACGCAGCTCACCTGGATCCTGATCGGCTACGGCTTCATCGCGTCGGTGCTGCCGGTGTGGCTGCTGCTCGCGCCGCGTGACTACCTGTCGACGTTCCTGAAGATCGGCACGATCCTCGGCCTCGCGATCGGCATCCTAGTCGTCGCGCCGGAACTGAAGATGCCGGCGCTGACGAAGTTCGTCGACGGCACCGGCCCCGTCTGGTCGGGCAATCTGTTCCCGTTCCTGTTCATCACGATCGCGTGCGGCGCGGTGTCGGGCTTCCACGCGCTGATCTCGTCGGGCACGACGCCGAAGCTGATCGACAACGAAACCAACGCGCGCTTCATCGGCTATGGCGCGATGCTGATGGAATCGTTCGTCGCGATCATGGCGCTGGTCGCCGCATGCGTGATCGAGCCGGGCGTCTACTTCGCGATGAACGCGCCGGCGGCCGTGCTCGGCTCGACGCCGGAAGCGGTTGCCAACACCGTCACGCAATGGGGCTTCGTGCTGACGCCTGACATGCTCACGCAGACGGCGAAGGCCGTCGGCGAAACGACGATCATCGCCCGCGCGGGCGGCGCACCGACGCTGGCCGTCGGCATGGCGCACATCCTGCATCAGGTGATCGGCGGCGAAGCGATGATGGCGTTCTGGTATCACTTCGCGATCCTGTTCGAGGCGCTGTTCATCCTGACGGCCGTCGATGCAGGCACGCGCGCCGGCCGCTTCATGCTGCAGGATCTGCTCGGCACGTTCCACCCGGCGCTCAAGCGCACGGAATCGCTGCCGGCGAACCTGGTCGCCACCGCGCTGTGCGTGGCCGCGTGGGGCTACTTCCTGTATCAGGGCGTGGTCGATCCGCTCGGCGGCATCAACACGCTGTGGCCGCTGTTCGGCATCTCGAACCAGATGCTCGCCGCGATCGCGCTGGTGCTCGGCACCGTCGTGCTGTTCAAGATGAAGCGCGAGCGCTACGCATGGGTGACGATCGTGCCGACCGCATGGCTGCTGATCTGCACGCTCACGGCCGGCTGGCAGAAGATCTTCGACGCGAACCCGAAGGTCAGCTTCCTCGCGCATGCGGCCAAGCTGCAGGCGTCGGTGGACCAGGGCAAGGTGCTCGCGCCGGCGAAGTCGCTCGCGCAGATGAAGCGGATCATCTTCAACGACTACGTCGATGCTGCGCTGGCCGGGCTGTTCATCTTCGTCGTCGTGGCGATCGCGGTGTACGGGCTGCTCGCCGTGCTGCGCGCGCGCCGCGAGGCGAAGCCGAGCGTGCGCGAGACGCCGTACGAGCCGATGCCGGCCGCGCAGGCGCTCGGCAGCGGACGCTGACGGGAGGCCGCGATGTTCACCGATCTCGGCAGCGACCTGCGCAGCGCGGGCCGTTACCTCGGGCAGGCGTTGCGGCTGATGGTCGGGCTGCCCGACTACGACACCTACGTTGCGCACATGCGCGACACCCATCCGGACCGCGAGCCGATGACCTACGAGGAATTCTTCCGCGAGCGTCAGAACGCGCGATACGGGTCCGGGGCAGGGAAGTGTTGCTGAACCGGGCCGGCGCAGCCGGCCGGTAGCGGTCCGTGGACGGATCCGAAAGCGCCGCGAAGCGATTCGCGGCGCTTTTTCTTTGTGCGGACGGCGCGCGCGTACCGCGTCGTTTGACCGCGTTCGGCGCCGCGCGCGCGGCCGGCCGGTATCATAGGGCTCCGCCTTTTCCGATGAATCCGCGCAGGAGAATCCGTCGTGCATGCCGGTGAGCGTTTCAACAGTATTTCCCATCTCGTCGGCGCGGTGCTGTCGATCGCAGGGCTCGTCGCACTGGTGACGATGGGCGCGCTCGACCACGACCCGTACAAGATCGTGAGCTTCAGCGTGTACGGCGCGATGCTGATCCTGCTCTACGCGATTTCGACGCTGTACCACAGCGTACGCAAGCCGCGGCTCAAGGCGATCCTGCAGAAGTGCGATCACGCGGCCATCTACCTGCTGATCGCGGGCAGCTACACGCCGTTCACGCTCGTCACGCTGCGCGGCCCGTGGGGCTGGTCGCTATTCGGCGTGAGCTGGGGGCTCGCCGCCTTCGGCATCGCGCAGGAACTGACGCTGGGGCGGCGCACGCGCATCGTGTCGATGGTGCTGTACGTGCTGATGGGCTGGCTCGCGCTCGTCGCGATCCGTCCGCTCGTGCATGCGCTGCCGCCGGTGGGCACCGTGTGGCTCGTGGCCGGCGGCATCATCTACAGCGTGGGTATCTACTTCTTCATCAACGACGAGCGCATTCGTCACGGGCACGGCATCTGGCATCTGTTCGTGCTGGCCGGCAGCCTGTGCCAGTTCGTCAGCGTCGCGATGTATGTCGCGTGAGCGCGACCGGGACGGCGTGCGTCACGCGCGCCCGTCCGCCGGCGCCGCGCTGCGCAGCGCGTTGAACCCGGCCCAGCCCCAGTAGACGCGATGATGCGCGATCAGCTCGTCGCGCAGGTCCATCACTTCGACGAGATCGACCTGATCGCCGTCCGGCGTGGCGCGCGGATATTCCCAGATCAGTTGGCGTCCGTTCGAAAAGAACTGGCCCGTGCGGTACCAGCGTCCAAGCCGGCTTCGCGGATCGCGCAGGCCGGCCGCGAAGAATGCGGCGATCGCCGTCTTGCCGTGGAGCACGCCTGACCCGTGCTCGGGCAGCGTGACGACGATCAGCGGCGTTTCGAGTATCGCGTCGGGCGCATACAGCGCCATCAGCGCGTCGAGGTCGCGCGCGACGACGGCGGCGTGCCAGTCGTGATGGATGCGCTGCGCGTGGGTATCGGTATCGGTCATCGCGGGCTGCTTCAGGTGTGGATAACGACGCGACTGTACCGATCCGCCGCCGCCGGATGTTTCACCGCGAGCCGAAACGTCGATGCGCCGCGCTCAGCCGGCCAGCGCTTCGAGGTTCAGCGAATGCGAGTGGCCGATCCACACCGCGCTGTCGCGATGGTCGCGCAGTTCGTCGTCGGTGTTCGGGTGTAGCAGGATGTCGAGCTTGCCGTGATTGAGCACGAGCCACGGCACGACCTCGTCGAAGCGCGCGGCACCGAACGCGATCTGGTACGACCACGCGGGATGCGGGCCGACGAGACGTTCATGAAAGCGGCCGAGCTCGACGCTCGCGCCGAACCGCTCGTCGATGACGGCGCGCAGCGCCCACGCGGCGTCGCGGTTCGCGGCGTCGAAGTAGACGTGGGCATGCCAGCTGACGATGGCGGCGGGGTCGATGATGGCCATGGTAGTGCTCGGGAAATGAATGCGCGCAGAGGTTGCGGGATGCGACCGGTGCGCAATTATCGCGCGACCTCGACGCGCGGGTATCGTCACCGCGCGCCGATTCGGCCCGGAAGATTGTCGCGCATCAGACGCGGCGCGTTCGCTCGCTGAGGCGTTGCGCGGGCGTGCCGGTGCATCCGGCATCGCGCCGCCGCATACCGCACCGGCCCACCGGCGGAGGCAATCTCCACCGCAATAGATCGTTTCGGAAACTGCAAGAGCGCTCTGCGCGCCGGTTCGCAGTTCCGCGAAGACGCGATCATGTCATTGAACGCATTAAGGAAATGAGGGCCGGGCGGCAGCGGTAAGCGGCGTGGCGCGCGCTTCGATTTCGCCGCCGAAAATGTCCATTGCGAAATCGGCTATTCAAGCGCACGGCCGTGCGCAATACGATTATCGGGCCGCATCGACACCGATGATCGATGCGTACGCAACCATCTGGAGGCCAATATGCGATCCCTCGTTTCCCTTGCTGCTCTGTCCGTCACGCTTGCCGCGGTGCCGGCCGCGAGCTTTGCTCAATCCGTCAACACCGCGTGGCAGCCGAACGTCGTGCCGCTGACGTGGTCTGCGGCGCGTGCCGAGACCGACGTGCAATTGCAGCAGATGGCGCGCGCTGGCTTTTCGGCAACGATGGCCGGCAACCAGAACTATCCGCAGGCGATGCAGCGCGCGCTCGAACGCGTGAAGAACCCGGTGCCCGACCGCTCGCGCGAAGAGAAGATGGCGATGGAAGCGCGCGCCGCCAGCGCCGCGCGCAGCGGCCATCCGGTGCAGGCGTTCTTCGTGAAGACCGCGTACTACCTGAAGGGCGAGAACACGTTCTGACGCGCGCGGTGCGCGGTGTGCGGCGAGCGCTCAGCACCCACCGCCATTCAGTGGCCCGCCGTGCGCCGCGGCGCACGGGCCGGCGCTGCCGCCAGCGTGATGTGCCGCAGCGGCGCGTCGCCGCCGCGAGCATGCAAAAAACGAGGGCGCCCCGGAGCAATCCGGGGCGCCCTCGTCGTGCGGGCGATGCGGGCCGGGCCCGCGTCGTTGCGAGCCGCTCGTCAGGCCGCCGTTGCCGGCTTCGCCGGCTTCTGCAGCTTACCCTTGCCGGCGCGCTGGATTTCCTCGAGCTTGATCTCGACGTGGCGCGAGAACACGTACTCGGCCGGGCGCTGCTTCGCGATCGAGATGTCCGGCGCGAACGGGCCGTCCGTCTTGATGCCCTTCTGGCTGACGCGCAGCGCCTTCAGCGGATGCGCGATCGTGTCCATCACGGCGGTCGCTTCGAAGCCGCAGTGGACCATGCAGTCCGCGCACTTCTCGTAGTTGCCGACGCCGTAGTTGTCCCAGTTGGTGTCTTCCATCAGTTCCTTGAAGGTCTTCACGTAACCTTCGCCGACCAGATAGCACGGCTTCTGCCAGCCGAACACGGTACGCGCGGGGTTGCCCCACGGCGTGCACTTGTACGTCTGGTTGCCGGCCAGGAAGTCGAGGAACAGCGACGACTGGCTGAACGACCAGCGCTTGCCGCCTTCGCCGCGCTTCAGGATTTCGCGGAACAGGTTCTTCGTCTTGTCGCGGTTCAGGAAGTGCTGCTGATCCGGCGCGCGCTCGTATGCGTAGCCCGGCGACACGGTGATGCCGTCGACGCCGATCGGCCCCAGCGTATCGAAGAACTTCGCGACGCGCTCGGGGATCGCGTCGTTGAACAGCGTGCAGTTGATGTTCACGCGGAAGCCGCGGCGCTTCGCTTCCTTGATCGCCGCGACCGCCTTCTCGTACACGCCGTCCTGCGACACGGAATGGTCGTGCATCTCCTTGTCGCCGTCGAGGTGGACCGACCAGACGAAGTACGGATTCGGCTGGTAGTCGTCCATCTTCTTTTCCATCAGGAGCGCGTTCGTGCACAGGTACACGAATTTCTTGCGCTTCATGATGCCCTTGACGATTTCCGGCATCTCCTTGTGGAGCAGCGGCTCGCCGCCGGCGATCGACACGATCGGCGCGCCGCATTCGTCGACGGCGTGCAGGCATTCCTCGACCGACAGACGCTGGTTCAGGATCGGGTCCGGATAGTCGATCTTGCCGCAGCCGTTACAGGCGAGGTTGCAGCGGAACAGCGGCTCGAGCATCAGCGCGAGCGGGTAGCGTTTGTTGCCGGACAGGTGTTGGCGCATGATGTATGCGCCGACGCGGACTTGCTGGAGCAGCGGAATAGACAAGAGTTGTCCTCCTTAAACTTCGCGGGCGACAGCTTGCATGAGCTTCGCCGGCAACTTGAACTCGACTTTTTCTTCACGGCCCGCCATCGTCGTGACATCGACGGGCCCCAGCGCGCGCAGCGCGCCGATCACATCCTCGACCATCTCTTCGGGCGCCGAGGCGCCGGCCGTCAGGCCGACCGTCTGCACGCCCGCGAACCATTCGGCCTTCACTTCCGAGCCGTCGGCGACCAGGTAGCTCGGCACGCCGCTTTCGGTGCCGATCTCGCGCAGCCGGTTCGAGTTCGAACTGTTCGTCGCCCCGACCACCAGCAGCACGTCGACCTGGGTGCTCAACTCGCGCACGGCGGCCTGGCGATTCTGCGTCGCGTAGCAGATGTCGCGCGTGTCCGGGCCGACGATGTCGGTGAACCGGCGCTGCAGCGCTTCGATGATGCCGCGCGTGTCGTCGACCGACAGAGTGGTCTGCGTCACGTACGCGACCGGCGTATCGACCGGCAGCGTCAGCGTATCGACTTCGGCCTCGCTCTGCACGAGCACCACTTCGGCCGGGATCTGGCCGATCGTGCCTTCGACTTCCGGATGGCCCGCATGGCCGATCAGGATCAGACGACGGCCCGCCGCGACGTACTGGCGGCCCTGCACGTGCACCTTCGTGACGAGCGGGCAGGTGGCGTCGAGCACGTCGAGGCCGCGCGTTTCCGCGTCGCGTTCGACGGTCTGGGCGACACCGTGCGCGCTGAAGATCGCCACAGCGCCGTGCGGCACCTCGTCGAGTTCCTCAACGAACCGTGCCCCTTTATTACGCAGATTTTCGACGACATGCCGGTTATGCACGATCTCGTGACGCACATAGACCGGCGCGCCGTGCTGTTGCAGCGCGCGATCGACGATCTCGATCGCACGGACAACCCCCGCGCAAAAGCCGCGGGGCTGGGCAAGGATGACTCGCATAAGTGAGCGAACTCCGACGACAGACGCCGGGGTTCGAGGAGCTGGCACAGCTCGCTCGCCCCGGCTTGATGTTATGAAGGCAGGAAACGAACCGGCCAGGCCAGGCCCCGGAACCCCGAATTAATCGCGCATTTTAACCCTATCGCGCCGTCCTTGCTCTGGTGCCGTGTCGGCCGTGTTGCATCGGCCGCGAAGCCGCGTCGGCACTCGCGCGCGCGGAACCCGGTAAACTGCGCGGTTTCGCGGGCGGCCTGTCGGGCAGCCCGCCGTCGCGCTCATTTCAAGGCCATTCGATGACCGTCGATTCTCTTGCATATTGCCCTGCCGCCGGTGCGGTCATGGGTCGTTCAAATCCCGCCCCGGCTGCGCCCGGTCGGGCCGGCATGGCGGCCCGCCGCCCGGGCCTGCCGCAGGAGGTCCGCCGATGATGCTTGCAATTGCCTTTCTGGTGTCCGCGCTGTCGCTGGTGATCTGGCTCGTGCTGCTGGTCGCGCGCGGCGGCTTCTGGCGCGCGCGGCCCGCGCGGGTGCTGCCGCCCGAGGCGCGCGGCGCGGCCGCGGCCGCCGGCTGGCCGGCCGTCGTCGCGGTGGTGCCGGCGCGCAACGAGGCCGACGTGATCGCGCAGGCGGCGACGTCGCTGCTCGAGCAGGATTACCCGGGCGAGTTCCATCTGATCATCGTCGACGACCACAGCGACGACGGCACCGCCGACGCCGCCCGCGCCGCCGCGCTGGCGATCAACCGCGCGGAGCGCTTGACGGTGTTGAGCGCCAAGCCGCTGCCGTCCGGCTGGTCGGGCAAGGTTTGGGCGCAGTCGCAGGGCATCGCCGCGGTGCGCACGCTGGGCCTGCCGGCCGACTATCTGCTGCTGACGGACGCCGACATCGGCCATCCGCGCGACGCGGTCGCGCAGCTCGTCACGCGTGCGCAGGCCGAGCAGCGCGATCTGGTGTCGCTGATGGTGCGGCTGCGTTGCGATTCGTTCTGGGAGAAGGCGCTGATCCCGGCGTTCGTGTTCTTCTTCGCGAAGCTCTATCCGTTCTCATGGATCAACGATCCGCGCAACCGGACGGCCGGCGCCGCGGGCGGCTGCATGCTGGTCAAGCGCAGCGCGCTGGAGGAGGCGGGCGGCATCGAATCGATCCGCGGCGCGCTGATCGACGACTGCAGCCTCGCCGCGCAGATCAAGCATCGCGGCAGCGGCCGGCATCCGATCCGGCTCGATCTGGCCGAGCGCAGCGTGTCGCTGCGCCCGTACGACAGCTGGCGCGACATCTGGAACATGATCGCGCGCACGGCGTTCACGCAGCTCCACTATTCGCCGCTGCTGCTCGCGGGCACGCTGCTCGGGATGACGATCATCTACCTCGTGCCGCCCGTGGTCGCGCTCGCGTACGGCGCGCGCGCATGGCCGGCATGGCTCGCGTGGGCGTCGATGTGCACCGCGTATGCGCCGATGCTGCGCTACTACCGGCGCTCGCCGCTGTGGGCGCCCGCGCTGCCGCTGGTCGCGCTGTTCTACGTCGGTGCGACGTTCGCATCAGCATGGCGTTACTGGCGCGGCAAGGGCGGGCAGTGGAAGGCGCGCGTGCAGGCGCCGGTGGAGCGCTGAACGGCGCTCGCGCACGCCGGCCGGTCGCCGGTTCGTCGCACAGCAAAAAGCCCGATCGGCGTGCAGCCGATCGGGCTTTGTCGTTTGGCGCGCCGTGATTCGGCGCGGCCGCGCCCGCTTACCGCTGGGTCAGCAGCATGTACATCTGGATCACGACGTCCGGCGAGAACGTGAACGGCACCCAGCCGTAGCCGGTGTGGCGCGTGACCAGCAGGCGGTCGCCGTTCGACTGCTTCTGCACGACCATCATCGGATTCTTGGTCGTCACGAAGCGCCAGCCGGCCGGGATGCCCGCCGGCGGTTCCGGCTGCATCGACGCACGCGCGTGCGCCAGCTCCTCGATCAGCTGGCCGACCTGCTCCGGGTGCAGCGTGATCGACTGGCCGTTGACGGTCAACGTCAGCTCGTTCTGCGACGGGCGCGCGACGTGCAGCGTCGCCTTGTCCGCAGGAGGGTTTGCTGCATCGGCGGCCGGCTCGGCGGCGGGCGCCGCGACGACGGCCGTGCCCGCATCGGCCTCGGCAGCCGGCGCTTCATCGGCGCGCGGCGCCGCGGCCGGCTCGCCGACCGCTTCGCCGGCATCGGGCTGCGCGGCCGGCTCGGTTGCCGCTGTCGTCGCTGCCGCCGTCGCGGCGTCCTTCACGACGGCTTCGACCAGCGCTTCGGCCTCGGCCACCGCCTTCGCGTGCCGCTCGGCGGCCGCTTCGGCCTGCGCGATCGCGTCGGCGTGGCGCTGCTTGACCGCTTCGGCTTCCGCAATCGCATCCGCGTGGCGTTGCGCGGCGGCTTCGGCTTGCGCGATGGCTTCGGTGTGACGCTGCGTGATCGCGTCGGCCTGCGCGGCTGCCTCGGTGTGGCGCCGGGCGGCGGCTTCGGCTTGCGCGATCGCCTCGGTATGACGTCGCGCGAGCGCCTCGGCCTCGGCGATCGCGGCCGCGTGACGCTGCGTCGCTGCTTCGGCTTCGGCGGTCGCGTCCGCATGGCGCTTCGCGGCGGCTTCGGCCTCCGCGGCGGCGAGCGCGTGGCGCTGGGCGGCCGCGTCGGCTTCGGTCGCGGCTGCGTGGTGACGTTGCGCGGCCGCCTCGGCTTCGGCGATCGCGGCGGCATGGCGTTGCGACGCGGCTTCGGCGTCCGCGTGGCGCTGGGCGAGCGCTTCGGTCAGCGCGGTGGCTTCGGCGTGCCGCTGGACCGCCGCGTCGGCTTGCGCGGCGGCTTCGGTGTGACGCACGGCGGCGGCTTCCGCCGCTTCGGTGGCGGCCGCGTGGCGCTGCTGTGCGGCCTGCGCATCGGCGGCGGCCGTCGTGTGGCGCTGCGCGGCGGCCTGGGCTTCCGCTTCCGCGGCGGCGTGACGTGCGGCCGCGGCCTGCGCCTCGGCCGCCGCGGCGCGCGCGAACGCTTCGGCGCTGCGTGCCGCCTGCTGCGCGGCGTGGTGATCGTGGAGGAGCCGATCGACGCCGGCGTTCAGCGAATCGATCTGATCGTTCAGGTTCATGCGTGTCTTCTCTGCGTAAGACCCGCGATTTTAACCGCTGCGCCGGTGCCGGTCCGCCGGTGGCGTGTAACAAAGTACGCAAAGCGGCGTGTTGCGCGCCGCTTTGTGCTACTTCAGATAGCCGGCCGAGCCGAACCAGTCGAGCGCGTCGCGCAGCCCTTCGCGGTACGGCCGCGCGCGGTAGCCCAGCTCGCGCTCGGCCTTCGCCGACGTGAAGTACATCTTGTTCTTCGACATCCGCAGCCCGTCGACGGTCACGAACGGCTCCTTCTTCGTGAACTTCGCGACGGCCTCCGCGCCGAGCGCGAGCGGGTACAGCGGCCAGCGCGGCAGCGCGATCGTCGGCGCCTTGCGGCCGGTCATCCCGGCGATGTCGGCGAGCATCTGCTGCAGCGGCAGGTTCTCGCCGCCGAGGATGTAGCGCTCGCCGATCCGGCCGCGCTCGAGCGCGAGGAAGTGGCCGTGCGCGACGTCGTCGACGTGCACCAGGTTCAGGCCCGTATCGACGAACGCCGGAATCTTGCCGAGCGCCGCTTCGACGATGATGCGGCCGGTCGGCGTGGGCTTCACGTCGCGCGGGCCGATCGGTGTCGACGGGTTCACGATCACGGCCGGCAACCCTTCGTCGGCGATCATCCGCTCGACCGCGCGCTCGGCCAGCACCTTGCTGCGCTTGTACACGCCGATCGCCTGCTCGGCGGTGAGCGGCCGGTTCTCGTCGGACGGATCGCCGGCGCTCGTGACCTTCAGCGTCGCGACGCTGCTGGTGTACACGATGCGCTCCACGCCGGCGGCGCGCGCCGCGCGCATCGTCGCGACGGCGCCTTCCAGGTTCGCGCGTTCGATCTCGTGCGGGTCGGGCGCCCACAGCCGGTAGTCGGCCGCCACGTGCAGCAGGTAGCGCACGCCGCTCAGCGCGGCGCGCATCGACGCCTCGTCGCGCATGTCGCCAGTGACGATTTCGGCGTCGAGGTTCGCGACGTTGGTGCGCGGGCTGGTCGGGCGCACCAGCACGCGCACCGCATAGCCCTTCTGCTGCGCGATGCGCGCGACGGCCGAGCCGACGAAACCGGACGCGCCGGTGACGAGAACGAGATCGCGGGAGGTATCAGTCATGCGTTTCCTTCGGGGCCGCGCGAGCGCGCGGCGGTTGTGCGTCGGCGAGATTGTACGTGGTCGGCGCGCGCGGCGACGCGACCGCCGCGCATGCACCGCGCACCCACCGCGCACCCCGGCCGCGTGCGTGTGGGAAGCGCCCGACGCGACTACAATGCCGGGCTTGAATGCACCAAGGGAGCGCGCCGCGATGAGCCGAAATGAACTGGACGAACGAATCGAGACCTACTACGTGCGGGTGCGCGGCGTCGTGCAGGGCGTCGGCTTCCGTCACGCGACGGTGCGCGAGGCGCATGCGCTGAAGCTGCGCGGCTGGGTCGCGAATCTCGAGGACGGCAGCGTCGAGGCGATGATCCAGGGCCCCGGCGCGCAGATCGACCGCATGCTCGCCTGGCTGCGCCACGGGCCGCCGGCCGCGCGCGTGACCGAGGTGACGTTCGAGGAGCGCCACGTCGAAAGGCGCTTCGAGCGCTTCCAGCAGCAGTAAGGCGAACCCGACATGACGGGGTATCCGGAAGCCGGGCGCGGCATTGCGCTGTCGGTGACGGCGTCGACGCTGTTTGCGCTGATGTCCGTCTACGCGAAACTGCTGGCGCCGCTCACCGGCCTCGACATCTTCGCGTGGCGGATCCTGTGGACCGCGCCCGGTGCGCTCGCGCTGATCGCGTTGCGCGGCCGCTGGCCCGCGCTCGTCGAGCTCGCGCGGCGCAGCGTGCGCGACTGGCGCCTGCTGATCGCGCTGCCGGTCAGCGCCGCGCTGCTCGGCGTGCAGCTGTGGCTGTTCCTGTGGGCACCGTTGCACGGCCGCATGCTCGAGGTGTCGCTCGGCTATTTCCTGTTGCCGCTGACGATGGTGCTGGTCGGCCGCTTCTACTATCACGAGCGGCTCGATCCGCTGCAATGGGCGGCCGTCGCATGCGCGGCGCTCGGCGTCGCGCACGAAGTGTGGGCGACGCGCGCATTCGCGTGGCCGACGCTCGTCGTGGCGCTCGGCTATCCGCCGTACTTCGTGCTGCGCCGGCGGATCAACGCCGATTCGCTCGCCGCGTTCGCGCTCGAGATCGCGCTGCTGTGCCCGGTCGCGCTCGCGATGGTGTCGGCGAGCGCGACGCCGGTCGGCCGCCATCCGCTGGTGTGGGCCGCGCTGCTGCCGGGGCTCGGCGTGCTCAGCACGCTCGCGCTGGCGAGCTACCTGAAGGCGAGCCGGATGCTGCCGATGGCGCTGTTCGGCATCCTCGGCTACGTCGAGCCCGTGCTGCTCGTCGCGGTGTCGCTGCTGCTGCTCGGCGAGACGCTGAACGCGTCGCAACTGGCGACGTACGCGCCGATCTGGGCCGCCGTCGCGCTGACCGCATGGCACAGCGCGATGCTGATGCGGCGTCTGCCGATGCGCGGCTGAGGTCGTCCGGCGCGCGCCCGCGTCGTGCGCCGCACCTGCTCCGACGCCCGTTGCCGTCCGCGAGCTGACAGCGCGCCGACATCGAGCTGGCGGCTCCGCCAGCTTCGCAGCGCCTGCGTCGCGGCTGTAATCGAACAGAAGATGCCGTTGCATTTTGTTACTTAGGGTATTCCCGCGACGGCCACTAGACTGGGTTCACCGTCTTCTCTTCGTATGCGGTTTTCCCATGAACGGTCATCTCCTTGCCTCGCCGGCCGGGCTGGCGCGCCGCGGGCATACGCGCGGCGCCGCCGATCGCACCAGCCGCCTCGTTCCCTCTGCCGGCGCACATCGCGCCCACGCGTCGCAGGTGTGCTCATGTCGGTGAGCGCGCTGCCCGTGGCTTCGGGGCTGCCGGCGCGCAGCGGCCGCCTGATCGAAGTCGACTTCTTCCGCGGCATCGTGCTGCTGATGATCGTCGTCGACCATATCGGCGCGAGCGTCCTGTCGCGCGTCACGCTCCACGCGTTCGCGCTCTGCGATGCGGCCGAAGTGTTCGTGTTCCTCGGCGGCTTCGCGACCGCGAGCGCGTACGGCGCGATTGCGGACCGGCACGGCCCGCGCGCCGCGCAGCGCCGCTTCGTGCGCCGCGCGATGCAGATCTACCGGGCGTTTCTCGCGACCTCGACGCTGATGCTGATCGTCTCGGCCGTGCTCGACCATTACGGGATCGACGCGCCGAACCTCGCGCTCGACGACGTCAGCGTGATGCTCGCGTCGCCGCTCACCGGCGCGGCCGAGCTGCTCACCTTCCAGCGCCAGCCGTATCTCGCGTCGGTGCTGCCGATGTACGTGCTGTTCGCGCTCGCGTCGCCGGTGCTGGTGCCGTTCGCGCGCCGCCATCCGTGGCTCACGGTCGCGTTCAGCGTCGCATCGTGGGGCGCGGCCGGCTGGCTCGGCCCCGAACTGCTGGATACCGATTCATTTCGCTGGAGCTTCAACCCGTTCGCGTGGCAGTTGATGTTCGTGGCCGGCGTGCTCGCGCGCTGCCAGCCGTTCTACCGGCGCGTCGCGCTCGGACGCTGGGGCGCCGCGGCGACCGGCGTCGCGTGCGCGATCGTGCTCGGCTGTGCGAGCTACAAGCTGTTCTCGGGGCTGCCCGCACCGGAAGGGCTGCTCAAGCGCGACCTCGCGTTGTCGCGCGTCGTCAGCTTCGCGGCGATCGCATGGCTGATGGCCGATTGCGTGCGGCGCGGCTGGATCGAGCGGCTCGCGCGCGCGGTGCGGCCGGTAGTGGCGGTCGGCCGGCGCGGGCTCGTCTGCTTCGTCGCGGGCGCCGCCATTTCGCTCGTCATCGATTCGCTGCTGCATCCGGTCGCGAACGGCGCGCAACTGCGCCATCTCGGCGTGGGCCTCGCGGCCGACGCGTGCGCGGTGGGGCTGATGATGGCCGTGGCCGGTTCGGGGGCGTGGTTCGCGCGCCGGCGCGGGGCCGTGGCGTAGAGTGCGCGATGGGGCGTGGCGCTGCGCTGCGGTGAATGCGGGAGCGCAATCGGCGCAGCGCACCGAATGCGGTCAGTGCGCGGAGCCGATGCGCGAGCGCGGCACGGCAGGCGTGTCGTCGGTTTCGGCTTCAGGTGCGTCGTCGTCGCGCGCTTCGGACTTCGGGTCGTCCTGCTGCGCCAGCACCGCATCTGCTTCGGCTGCGGCCCGGGCGGCGCGCAGCGCGGTGCAGCGTTGCGCGTGCCGGATGTCCGACAGTATCCGCAACAGCCGAGTCGTTTTGCCTTTCATGATCCTCTCCCGCCGGTGCGCATCGTGTGAGCCGACGCGCCGTTGCAACCAGTGTAGGACGTGCCGGCCGCGCCGGCGGGAGAATGTGGCGCGCATGCCGCACGCCGAGGGATAGTACTTACTGCGCCGACGCCATCGCCTGCGCCTGCGCGTCCTGTTCGTCGCGGCGTTCGTCCGCGCAGCGCTGATGCTGACGCGACAGCCGGTTCATCATCGGCAGCAGCAGCAGCGCGAGCAGCATGCCGATCGCGGCGAGCCAGCCGAGCTTCTCGAACAGCGACAGGTACAGCGGCAGCGATTCGGTCGCCGGCAGCTCGTGCGACGGCATCTGCGCGAAGTTCGCGACGACGCTGCCGAGATACTGCGACACGCCCGTCGCGACGAAATACGCGCCCATCATGAAGCCGCTCATGCGCGCCGGCACGTAGCGCGCGATCATCGCGAGGCCGAGGCCGCTCACCAGCAGTTCGCCGAGCGAGTAGAGGCCGTAGCCCCACACCATGAACCACGACGACACGCGGCCGTCCACCGCGTAGCGCCCGCTGATCGTGAACACCAGATAGCCGGCGGCCACCGCGCCGAAGCCGAGCGCGTACTTCGCCGCGACCGGCAGGTCGCCGCCGCGCTTCGACACCGCGTTGTAGATCCACACGAGCACCGGGCTCAGCAGCATGATCCAGATCGGGTTCAGCGCCTGGAACTGCGCGGCGCTCCACGTGAACAGCGTCGTGCCGAACAGCATGAAACGCGGATCGACGTTGCGCAGCGCGAACAGCGTCAGCGACGTCGACATCTGCACGTAGAAGATGAAGAACAGGATCACCTGGCCGATCAGCACGAGCGCGGCGATCAGCCCCGCGCGCTCGGAGCGCTCCGACTTCGCGATCATGTACGCGAAGATCGCGAGGATCGCGAACGCCGCCGCCCACACGCTCGCCACCGCGAGCTGCTTGTGCTGCAGCACGTACAGCGTGAGCAGCGCGAGCGCGACGCCGCCGGCCGCCACCGCGCCGAGGCGCTTCCAGCGGATCGGCGCGTCGTCGGGCTGCGAGCCGACGTGCGCGAGCGTGCGGTGCATCAGCATGAAGTTCAGGATCGCGAGCAGCATGCCGGCGCCGCAGACCGCGAATGCGGTGTGCCAGCCCCAGTGATCCTTGATCCACGGCGTCGCGAGCATCGACACGGTCGAACCGATGTTGACGGCCATGTAGTAGATCGTGAACGCGCTGTCGATGCGCGCGTCGTCGCCTTCGTAGATGCGGCGCACGAGGTTCGCCGCATTCGCCTTGAACAGCCCGTTGCCGACGACGATCACGCCGAGCGACGCGTACATGTAGGCGAGCGCGTCGTTCGGCATCGCGAGCATCAGGTAGCCGGCGCACAGCACGGCCGCGCCGATGATCATCGTGCGACGTGCGCCGAGCACCTTGTCGCCGATCCAGCCGCCGATCGACGGCGACGCGTAGACGAGCGCGGTGAACGCGCCCCAGGTGAGGTTCGCGTGGCTGTCGGTGAAGCCGAGCCGGTCGACCATGAAGAGGACCAGGAGCGCGGCCATCCCGTAGTAGCCGAAGCGCTCCCACATTTCGATGAGAAAGACCGTCGTGAACGATCGGGTCTGTGAAACAGGTGCGTGCATGATCAATCTCGTTTTGATACGGACGACGCGGATCGCGCGTCGCTGGGGTCGAACTGGCGCCGCCGCACGAGGCCGGGTAGGCCGTGCAGCGGCGATGAAGCAGCCGGGCGGGTCAGCCCGGGCCGGGGCCGGACGCCGCCCGGGCGGGCGGCGCGCGGCCTCGACCGGCGCACGCGTTGTAACGTTTGCCGGTCCGGTGCGTCGGGTCTGCGCCACTCAGGGAAACTCCCGATATGGCAGCAGCTTTCAGGAAGATTTGTCTCATTATTTACTTGTAAGACTTGCGCCCGTTCTCCGCAAATTCCCGGAGAGCCGCTCGCAGCTTGCCTGTGAAGCCGGCGAGTCTGGCAAGATAGCGCGTTGTTTTCGCGCGCTTCGGTCCCTGTTTAGTGCACCGGGCTCAACACCGAAGACGCGTGCGAACCCGAAGACTAAGCCAAATCGATCTAACTTAGTTACTTTCCATCAAACAATTTTTGACGACCACTTTTCGGCCTGCTATGGTTCCCCCCACTGAAAACCCGCGGTCAGTTGACGCACCCGCTGCGCTGGGCAGCAAGATTCGCGCGTTGCGCCAACGACTCAAGCGCACGCTCGACGACACCGCTACCGCCGCGGGGATTTCGAAGCCGTTCCTGTCTCAAGTCGAACGCGGGCTCGCGTCGCCGTCGCTGACGTCGCTGGCCGGTATCGCGCAGGCGCTCGGCGTGACGGTGCAGTACTTCGTGGATACGCCGAGCGAGGAGCGCTCGGTGTGCAGAGGCGAGCAGTTGCGCTTCTTCGGATTCGCCGATTCGGCGAACCTGTTCGCGAGGCTGACCAACGTGACCGAAGGGCGTCAGCTCGAGGCGATCCTCGTGCGGATGCCGCCGGGGCAGAAACGGTCGGAAGTGACGACGCATGCGGGAGAGGAATTCCTGTATGTGATTGAAGGGGAAGTGTCGCTGACGCTGGAAGGCAAGACCTTCGTCCTGCAGGCCGGCGACAGTTCGCACTACCAGTCGACGGTTCCGCACAGCTGGGTCAACACCGCGAAGGTGGAGTCGGTGGTGGTCTGGGTCGGTACGCCGCGGCTGTTCTAACGCACAGGTATTCCTTCGTTGCTTCGACGGGATGCCTGTCGAAAGAAACTTAAGGAATACTGAAATGCAAAACGGGAATCACGGGCCTCCTCGATCGCTGCACCCGTCAGCGTCTCACGCGTAAGCCGCGGCATCCGCCGCGCCACGCTCGCCGAACAACTTTCTCAAGACTGCCACGATGAAATCCTTGCATGCCATATCGGCCGTGCTGGCCGCGCTCGCCCTGACGGTGCCCGCCGCCCACGCCGTGACCGTTCCGTCGAACGTCGCGCTCGCTCCTCAACAGGACCTGACGCGCCAGGTGCCCGCCGAAGTCGAATCGCTCGACCCGGCGCACATCGAGTCGTGGACCGGCAACACGATCGGGCTCGACCTGTTCGAAGGGCTGGCCCGCATCGACGCTGCAGGCCAGGTCGTGCCGGGCGTCGCGCAATCGTGGGAGCGCAAGACGCCGCAGACCTGGCTGTTCAAGCTGCGTCACGACGCGAAGTGGAGCAACGGCCAGCCGGTGACGGCGGCGGATTTCGTCTATTCGTGGCAGCGGCTCGCCGATCCGAAGACGGGCTCGAAGTACACGATCCTGGTCGAATTCATCAAGAACGCGAAGGACATCATCGGCGGCAAGGCCGCGCCGGCGACGCTCGGCGTGCGCGCGGCCGATCCGTACACGCTCGAGGTGACGACCGACGTGCCGGTCGCGTTCTTCCCCGAGCTGACCGCGATGGCGCCGCTCGCGCCGGTGAACAAGGACACCGTCGCGAAGTTCGGCGACGCGTGGACGCGTCCGGGCAACCTGGTCAGCAACGGCGCGTACCAGCTCGTCGACTGGCAGCCGAACAACCGCATCGTGATCACCAAGGACGCGAAGTACTGGAACGCGCCGAAGGTCGTGATCAACAAGGTCACCTACCTGCCGATCGAAAGCGACGAGACCGCGATGCGCATGTATCAGGCCGGCCAGATCGACTACAGCTATTCGATTCCGTCGGGCATCTTCCAGCAGGTGAACAAGCAGTTCGGCGGCGAGCTGCGCCAGGGCCTGCAGCTGGCGACGTATTACTACTACCTGAACAACAGCGACGCGGTGCTGAAGGACAAGCGCGTGCGCCTCGCGCTGTCGATGGTGATCGATCGCGACCTGCTCACGTCGAAGCTCACGCAGGCCGGCGAGAAGCCGATGTACGGGCTGATGCCGAACGGCACGAAGGGCGTGCGCCCGTATACGCCGGACTGGGCGTCGTGGCCGATGGCCAAGCGCGTCGCGACCGCCCGGGACCTGCTGAAGCAGGCCGGCTACGCCGACGCGAAGCCGCTGTCGTTCACGCTCACCTACAACACCAACGACCTGCACAAGAAGGTGGCGCTGTTCGCCGCGTCGGAATGGCGCACGAAGCTCGGGATCAACACGAAGCTCGAGAACGTCGAGTTCAAGGTGCTGATGAAGCAACGGCATGACGGCAAGGTGCAGATCGCGCGCGACGGCTGGTTCGCCGACTACAACGACGCGATGACGTTCTTCGACCTGATCCGCTGCGGCAGCGCGCAGAACACCGTCGGCTACTGCAACAAGCAGGTGGACGCGCTGGTCGACGAAGGCAACCAGAAGCTCGACGACGCCACGCGCACCGCGCTGCTCACGCAGGCGCACGACCTGGCGCTGAGCGACACGCCGATGGTGCCGCTGTTCCAGTACTCGGCCGACCGGCTCGTGAAGTCGTACGTGGGCGGCTACTCACTGAAGAACGTGATCGACATGCGCGCTTCGCAGGACATGTACCTGATCAAGCACTGAGCGGAGCGATCATGCTGGCCTATGCACTGAGACGCACGTTGTGGGCGGTGCCGACGATTCTCGCCGTCATCACCGTCTGCTACCTGCTGTTGCACTTCACGCCCGGCGGCCCGTTCGATACGGAGAAGCAGCTGTCCGCGGCGACGCTCGCGAACCTGAATGCGAAGTACCACCTCGACGCGCCGCTGTGGAAGCAGTACCTGCTGTATCTCGGCTCGCTGCTGCACGGCGATCTCGGCCCGTCGTTCCGTTACGTCGACTGGTCGGTGAACGATCTCGTGAAGAAGGCGCTGCCCGTGAGTCTCGGCGTAGGCGGCGTGTCGATCCCGATCTCGATCGTGATCGGCGTGCTGCTCGGCACCGTCGCGGCCGTGCGCCGCGACAGCGTGATCGACCGCTTCGTGATGCTGCTCGGCAACTTCGGCAACGTCGTGCCGCCGTTCGTGCTCGGCCCGGTGCTGGTGTGGATCTTCGCGATCCTGCTGAAGACGTCGGCCGGCAACGGCTGGCTGCCGGCCGGCGGCTGGGGCGACGGCGGCTGGCAGTACCGGCTGCTGCCGATCGTGCTGCTGACCTTCATCAACGTGTCGCTGCTTGCCCGCGTGATGCGCGGCTCGATGATCGAGACGCTGTCGAGCAACTACATCCGCACCGCGCGCGCGAAGGGCCTGCCCGGCTCGACGATCGTGCTGCGCCATGCGCTCAAGCCCGCGCTGATGCCGGTCGTGTCGCTGTTCGGCACCGTGTGCATCACGTCGATCACGGCGGCCGTCGTCACCGAATCGGTGTTCTCGCTGCCGGGCCTCGGGCAACTCGTCGTGAACGGCGCGATCAACCGCGACTACACGCTGGTGCTCGGCCTCGTCGTGCTGACGACCGTCTTCGCCGTGCTGTTCAACCTGCTGGTCGACCTCGCGTACGCGTGGCTCGATCCGCGCATCCGTTATTGAGCGAGGCACTGCGATGACTCCGACCACTCCCGCCGTCGGCCTGCCCGTGCAGACCGACTCGCCGCCGCGTTCGCGCTCGCCGCTGGCGCTCGCGTTCGCGCGCTTCCTCCACAACCGCGCGGCGGTGTTCAGCCTGGTGCTGCTCGCGCTCGTCACGCTCGCCTGTTTCGTCGGCCCGTGGCTGCTCGCGGCCGATCCGGCCGCGAGCGACTGGAGCTCGATCAGCCTGCCGCCGACCTGGGCGAACCAGCACTGGTTCGGCACCGACGAGCTCGGCCGCGACCTGCTCGTGCGCACGCTGATCGGCGGCCGCGTGTCGATCGAGGTCGGCCTGCTCGGCACGCTGGTGTCCGGTCTGTTCGGCGTCGCGTGGGGCGCGACGGCCGGCTTCGCGGGCGGCCGGGTCGACTCCGCGATGATGCGCGTCGTCGACATGATGTATGCGATCCCGTACCTGCTGATCGCGATCCTGATGATGACGCTGTTCGGCCGTTCGTTCCTGCTCGTCGTGCTGACCATCAGCGCGTTCTCGTGGATCGACATGGCGCGCGTCGTGCGCGGCCAGACGCTGTCGCTGCGCAATCGCGAGTTCGTCGATGCGGCGCGCGCGATCGGCGTGTCGCCGACCTCGATCGTGCGGCGTCACATCGTGCCGAACCTGCTCGGCGTGGTGGTCGTGTACGCGACGGTGTCGGTGCCGAGCATCGTGCTGACCGAATCGGTGCTGTCGTTCCTCGGGCTCGGCGTCCAGGAGCCGATGACGAGCTGGGGCGTGCTGATCCAGGACGGCGCGCAGAAACTGGAATCGATGCCGTGGCTGCTGCTGGCTCCGGCCGTCATGCTGTGCGTGACGCTCTACTGCGTGAACTTCGTTGGCGACGGCCTGCGTGACGCGCTCGACCCGAAGGATCGCTGAGATGTCAGTGTTGCTTGAAGTGGAAAACCTCGGCGTGCGCTTCTCGCGCAAGGACGCCGCGCCGATCGACGCCGTGAACGGCGTGTCGTTCTCGCTGGAAGCCGGCAAGACGCTCGGCATCGTCGGCGAATCGGGCTCGGGCAAGAGCCAGACCGTGATGGCGCTGCTCGGGCTGCTGGCCGCCAACGGCACGACGACGGGCGCCGCGCGTTACCGCGGCGACGATCTGCTCGCGATGGACACGCGCGCGCTGAACGCGGTGCGCGGCGACCGCATCGCGATGATCTTCCAGGATCCGATGACGTCGCTGAACCCGTTCCTGACGATCGAGCGGCAGATGACCGAGACGCTGCAGCTGCATCGCAAGCTGTCGCGCAAGGACGCGACGCGACGCGCGATCGACGCGCTCGAAGCGGTGCGGATTCCGGACGCCGCGCGCCGCATCCGCATGTATCCGCACGAGTTCTCCGGCGGCATGCGTCAGCGCGTGATGATCGCGATGGCGCTGCTGTCCGAGCCGGAGATCCTGATCGCCGACGAGCCGACCACCGCGCTCGACGTGACCGTGCAGGCGCAGATCATCGACCTGCTGCGCGAGCTGAACCGCGAACGCGGCACGGCGATCGTGCTGATCACGCACGACATGGGCGTGGTCGCCGGCCTCGCGGACGACGTGATGGTGATGTATGCGGGCCGCACCGTCGAATACGCGCCGGCCGATGCGATCTTCGCGGCGCCGTCGCATCCGTACACGATCGGCCTCCTGAACGCGCTGCCGCGGCTGACCGACGCCGTCGACGCGCCGCTCGTCGCGATCCCCGGCAATCCGCCGATGCCCGGCACCGCGCCGGCCGGCTGCGCCTTCGCGCAACGCTGCACGTACGCGCAGGAGCGCTGTGCCGCCGCGCGCCCCGCGCTCGAAACCTACGGCGCGGCGGGTGCGTTGCGCGCGTGCCACCGGCCGCTGGCCGATCTGACGGGAGGTCTGCGATGAGCGCCGCTGAAAGCCGCCATGCCGGCGCAACGGAGACGACGAGCGACACGCTGCTGTCCGTCGACGATCTGAAGGTGCATTTCCGCGTGCCGCTGGGCGGCTATCCATGGTCGCCGAAGGGTACGCTGCGCGCGGTCGACGGCGTGTCGTTCGACGTGAAGCGCGGCGAGACGGTCGGGCTCGTCGGCGAGTCGGGCTGCGGGAAGTCGACGCTCGCGCGCGCGCTGGTCGGCCTCGTGCCGATGACGGCCGGCACCGTGCGCTGGCGCGGCCAGGCCGTCGCGCCCGATCACCTGCGCGGCACCGCGATGCGTCGCGAAGTGCAGATGATCTTCCAGGATCCGCTCGCGTCGCTCGATCCGCGCATGACGATCGAGCAGATCGTCGCGGAGCCGCTCGTCACGCACCACGCGGGCCTCGGGCGCGCGGAAGTGCGCCGGCGCGTGATCACGATGCTCGAGCGCGTCGGTCTGAACGCGCATCACCTGCTGCGCTATCCGCACGAATTCTCCGGCGGACAGTGCCAGCGCATCGGCATCGCGCGCGCGCTGATCGGCGAGCCGAAGCTCGTGATCTGCGACGAGCCCGTGTCGGCGCTCGACGTGTCGATCCAGGCGCAGATCGTGAACCTGCTGCGCGATCTGCAGCGCGATCTGTCGCTGTCGTATCTGTTCGTCGCGCACGACCTGGCGGTGGTGAAGGCCATCAGCCGGCGCGTGCTCGTGATGTATCTCGGCCGTGTGATGGAGTTCGGCACGCGGCACGACGTGTACGGCGTGCCGCAGCACCCGTACACGAAGGCGCTGCTGGACGCGGCGCCGACGCCGGAGCCGGCGCGCGAGCGCGCGCGCCGTCCGATGCTGCTGACGGGCGAGATGCCGTCGCCGCTGAATCCGCCGTCCGGCTGCGCGTTTCGCACGCGCTGTCCGGTCGCGATCGACGCATGCGCGCAGGACGTGCCGCAGCCGGAAGTCCGGCCCGGCTCGGCGGCGCGCGTCGCGTGCATCCGGGCGGGCGTCGCGGCGGCGTGATGTGACGCAGCAAACACAACGATGCAGGTCAACGGGGGTAAGGGCGGCGCGAACGATCTTCGCGCGGCGGGTACAGGCGCGTCCGTAGCCGGGCACGCCGGGGGGCCGGAAGCGGACCGCAACCGGCCTGGACGACTTCAACACAAGACGAGAATGACGATGAACAAGCAAAAGAAGATCGGGACGGCATCGAAGATGCTGCTTGCATGGGGCTTGCCCGCGCTCGCCGGCGTCACGCTGGGCGGTGTCGCGCGCGCCGACGACGCGGCGCCTGCGCCGCTGACCGTCGCCCAGGCCACGCCGAGCGCAGGGGCCGGCGCCGGCGCGTCGGTTGCGCAGGCAACGACGCCGAACGCCATTGTCAACGCCGAGGCGACCCAGGCCGTCACGCCGCCCGACGAACCGTCTGCCCAGTCGAAATCGAACGGTTTCATCGCCGACAGCCATCTGAACTTCCTGTTCCGCAACTACTCGGACGTGCTCGACAGCAAGGGCGGCCCGCACCGCCACGCGTGGGTCCAGGGCGTGATGGCGAACTTCGAGTCGGGCTACACGACGGGCCTGATCGGCTTCGGCGTGGACGCATCGGTGTATGCGGCGCTGAAGCTCGACGGCGGCGCGGGCGCCGGCAGCATGGTGCACATCGCGAAGGGCGGCGGCGGCGGCAACCAGCTCGCATGGGCCTATCCGGGCATCTACGACGTGAAGGCGCGCATCTCGAACACGGTGATCAAGTACGGTCTGCAGGCCGTCGACAACCCGTTCATGGAGCAGCACGACAACCGCGCGCTGCCGCCGACCTTCCTCGGCGCGACGATCGTCAGCAACGAATTCAAGAACGTGATGCTCGAGGCCGGCAGCTTCACGAAGAACGACGCGCGCGGTCACACCACGCTCACGAACCTGACGACCCAATACGGCGGCACGCGCGTGAACCGCCTGACTTACGTCGGCGGTACTTGGGACTACTCGCCGAATGGCGAAGTCGCGCTGTACGCGAACCAGGCCGACGACGTGTGGCATCAGTACTACGCATCGGTGAAGCACAGCATCGGCAGCGCGGACACCATCAAGTGGACGGGCTTCGGCAACGTCTATTCGACGCACGACACCGGCGACGCGCTGCAGGGCAAGATCGACAACAACGCGTACAGCCTGTCGCTCGCGGCGCAGCACGGGCCGCACGAGCTGCTGCTCGGCTATCAGCAGATCCTCGGCGACCAGTTCTTCGACTACCTGAACGAAACCAACGGCATCTTCCTGACCAACTCGATGGACGTCGACTACAACGCGCCGCACGAAAAGTCGCTGCAGCTGCGCTACACGTTCTACGGCAAGGAAGCGGGGCTGCCGGGCTTCAAGGCGATGATCTGGGGCGTGACGGGCTGGGGCGCGGACGGCAGCGCAGGCGCCGCGAACGATCCGAGCAAGTCGAGCATCTACTGGAGCAACGGTGCGCCGGTGCAGGGCCGTCACCACGAGTTCGGCTTCATCCCGTCGTACACGTTCCAGAGCGGCAAGCTGAAGGACACGAAGGTCACGTTCATCGCGATGTGGCACAACGGTTCGGCCCATTACTCGGACGCGACGAACCGTGAGTATCGCCTCGTGGTGAACCTGCCGCTGCACGCGTTCTGACCGGATGGCGGCCGCGGCGAACGTCGCGGCCGTTTCTCTTGTGAGAGGGCGGCCTGCCGCCGAAGGACGATCAGGCGGGCTTGTGCAATCCGGCGATCGGATCGTTCGCGGCCGGTGTCTCTTCGAGCAGCGACGCGAGTTCGAGGCCCGTGTCGCGCCACGCGTCGAGGCCGCCGCGCAGCGGCAGCGCATCGGTGAAGCCGGCGTCGAGCAGACGCCGCGCCATCAGCGCGGCCGTCACTTCGTTCGGGCACGAGCAGTACACGACGAACTTCTGCGTGAGCGGATAGCGGGCGACGATGTCGTCGATGTGCCGTTCGTCCGCGAACTGCGCGCCCGGGATCGTGAACGGATCGAGCTTGCGGTGCTCGGCCGAGCGGACGTCGAGCACCACCGGCGCGGACGGATCGCGCAGCAGCCGTTCCAGCTCGTCGACGCCGATGCGCGCGCTCGCGAGCTGCCGGATCAGCGCGCGGCGGCGAATCCAGCGCACGGCCGCATAGAGCGCGAGCAGTGCGACGATCACCAGCAGCACCGCGCGGCCGAGCCGGCTCGCGCCGGCGAACAGCCAGTCGATCTGGCGGTAGAACACGAGCCCCGCGCCGAGCGCGACGATGGTCCACAATGCGGCGCCCAGCGCGTCGTAGCCGGCGAACGTGCGATAGCGCGTGCCGAGCGCGCCGGCCATCGGCACCGACACCAGCGACAGGCCGGGAATGAAGCGTGCTACCGCGAGCACGCGTACGCCGTAGCGGCCGAAGAAACGTTCGGTTTTCCTCACGCAGGAATCGCGCGACAGCGACAGCCGGCAGATCGTCTTCAGCGTCGCGCCGCCGTAGCGGCGACCGGCGACGTACCACACGGTGTCGCCGATCAGCGCGCCGAGCACCGACAGCGCGAGCACCGTCACGACCTGCGAGCCGATCATCGCCGGATGCATGGCGGCCATCGCGCCGAACAGCACGAGCGTCGGCATCGCCGGCACCGGCAGACCGATGGCCGCCGCGAGCACGTTGGCGAACACGAGAAGCGGCCCGTACTGGGCGACGAGGTCACGAAGCATGGCGGCTGCCCGAAAAGGAGCGCGCGGACGACGCGCGGATGCGCCGATTATCGGCCATTTTCAAGCCGACGGCGGGAGAACGACGAAGCGCGCCGAACGGCGCTACGGACAGACGGAACGGACGCGGTGAGCCGGCGCGTGGCACGCGGCTCACCGTGGAGATCAGGACGACGTGCGGGCGAGAGAGACGGCGCCGTGATTCTCGCCGGGCAGCTCGGCGCCGTGCGAGCGGATCGCCGCGATCAGTTCGGCCGGCGTGATTTCGTAGCGGACCTCGCGATGAATGCCGGGCTTGCGTTCGTCGATCTCGATCAGCAGCACGCTCTTGCCGTCGGCAGTCGATTCGAGCCGCAGCGAGCGCAATTCGCGGCCGTCGGCCGGGTCGTGTTCGGTGAGCAGGGTCATTGCCCCGGATGAGCCGGTAGTGCGCATCGAACCTATCCTCGTGTCGTGTGTGCGTGGTTGGCGAAGATGTCGTTGTTGAATGCAGCTTGATGGAGTTTAACGCGAACGGGCCGCGACACGGAGCATTTTCGTGGGCGTGAAATGAGGGCTGCACCACCGATCCCTCTGATGTTTGAGCCGCGTGGGGCGGGCGTTCCGGCCGGCTCCGGGCCCGCCGTGCGCGGCGCCCGGCCGGTCTACGCGGCCGGGCGCACCGCTGCCGTCAGAAGCGCTCGGGCAGCCCCATCGCCGGATCGCTGACCGAGTGACGGCCCGTCTCGACGCGGCCGGCCACGCGGCGCGCGAAGCTCGGGTCGCTGTCGGCGGTGACGACGAAGTCGTACCAGTGGCCGGTCGAGTCGAGCTTCCAGTGCAGTTCGTGCTGCGTGCCGCCATGCACCGCCACCGTCCACGTCGTCCCCGTGTCGGCGCCGCGGTCGTGGTCGTCGCTGGCGCCGTGGCCGGACAGCGGGCCGTACGCCCGGTTCGATTTCACCGTGAAGCGCACCGTGTCGCCGCCGCCGTTGCGCAGCCGCAGATGCAGGTTGCCGCTCGCGCCCGCGTAGCCGACCCGGATCTCCGGGTGCGGCGCGCGTGCGCCGGCAAGCCGCGCGAGATCGCCGGTGAAGCGGCGGTGATAGCCGTTCGGGCCGAGCACCCAGAGGTCATATTTACCGGCGTCGTCGGCGCGTGCGGCCCAGTCGCCGCGCAGCGCCTTGCCCGGCTCGACGACGTAGCGGCGTGGCACGCGGTCGAGATGCAGCTTGTCGTAGACATGGAACACCGCCGCCGCCCGGCCGGTATTCGCGAACTTCAGCGTGACGGTGCCGTTGCCGCCATCGACGTGCGCGCTCGCATGCAGTTCGTACGGCAACGCGCGCGACGGACGCACGCCCACGGCCTGCGCCGGCAGCGACGGCGTGGCGGGCGGCGTGATCTTCGGCGCGGCCTGTTGGGCTGCGCTCAGCGCATCGGCGGCGCTTTTCGTCGTGCGGCCCGCGAGCGTCGGCAGCGGTTCGTCGTTCGGCGTGCGGAAGTTGAACGCGCTGGTCAGGTCGCCGCACACCGCGCGGCGATAGGCGCTGATCTGCGGCTCGACCACGCCGAAGCGTTTTTCGAGGAAAAGCAGCGTCGACGTATGGTCGAACACCTGCGAGTTGACCCAGCCGCCGCGACTCCACGGCGACACGACCCACATCGGCACGCGCGGGCCGGGGCCGTACGGGCGGCCGTCGGCCGCGGGCTGGCTCGAGGTGGCCGGTGCGAAGTCGTGGTATTCGACCGCGACGTCGGCTGCCGCGAGCGTATGGCCGCCGGCGAGCGAGCCGTCGGCGTTGCGCGACGGCACGGCCGGCGACGGCATGTGGTCGAAGAAGCCGTCGTTCTCGTCGTAGTTGACGAGCAGCACCGTCTTGCTCCACACCTCCGGGTTCGCGGTCAGCGCGTCGAGCACGGCCTGCACGTACCACGCGCCCTGCGCGGGGCTCGACGGCCCCGGATGCTCGCTGTACGCCGACGGCGGAATGATCCACGACACTTCGGGCAGCTTGCCGGTGCGGATGTCGTCGCGCAGCGTTTCGAGAAAACCGTACGGCATCGTGTTGCCGAAGCCTTTCGCGAGCGGGCTCAACGCGTCGTCGATCGTCGGATCGTAGAACGCGCCGGCCGCCGTCACCGGCTGCGTGATGTCCGTCGACGCAACGTACGCCGGCCGGCGTGCGGCCGGCATCTGCTCGATGGCCGCGCGCCAGTGGCGAAAGCTCATCATCTCGTTGCAGCCGAAGTTGTCGATCAGGCTCTGGTAGACCTTCCAGCTCACGCCGGCGTGCTGCAGCCGGTCCGCGTAGGTCGTCCACGTCCAGCCCTGGCTCGACGGGCCGATGTCGTTGCCGCCGTTGAACTGGTTGTTCAGTGCGGCGACCTTCACGCGGCTGCCGTCGGCCGGGCTGACGCCGTTCGGGCCGTTGGTGCCGCTCCAGTAGAACAGCCGGTTCGCGATCGTGCCGGTGTGCATCCCGCAGTGGTAGTGGTCGCACAGCGTGAACGCATCGGCGAGCGCGCGCTGGAACGGCACTTCGGCCGCATCGTAATAGCCCATCGACAGCGGCGTCTTCGCGTCGGGCCAACGGTTCATGCGGCCGTGATCCCAGGCGGCCTGCGCGTCGGCCCACGTGTGCGGCGTGCCGCCCGCGCGCTGCGCGTTGCCCTGGCTCGCATCGAGGTGGTACGGCGTGATGGTCGCCGCGGGCGTCGCCTTCGTGTAGGTCTGGTGGAACACGTCGCGGCCGTTCGGCGACGGCACCGCGAAGCGATCGCCGTAACCGCGCACGCCCTTGAACGTGCCGAAGTAACCGTCGAACCCGCGGTTCTCCATCATCAGCAGCACGACGTGCTTCACGTCGTTGATCGTCCCCGATTCATGGAAGGCGGGAATCGCGAGCGCGCGGCGAATGCTCGGCGGAAACGCGGTCAGCGCGGCGCCGGCGAGGCCGGCAGTGGCCGTCTGCTGAAGGAATTTACGGCGTGAGGTCATGGCGTTCTGGTCCTGTGATGGCGGGAGCGAGAGTGACGTCGGTGGGGTGCGCGCGGGCGTCGTCCGGGCGCGGACGGGTCGCGATGCGGGTGCGATGGCGCGCATCGGGCCATGCCGCGATTCCGCTTGCCGCGCGCTCGTGATGCGCGGTGCGGAGAGCAGTCTAGGGAGCGCAGATGACGTCGCCATGATGCGGAAATGACATGACGCTCCGTGTGATGGAAGTTGCGGGTGCAACGAGATGGCGGACGTGCGTTACGGTGTCTCGATGGAAGGAAGTTACCGATCCTGCGGTCGCGAGACGGCAGAAATTTCCGATTCGATGCGGGCTTCTTGACGCGATGTCGTTGCGCATGCAACGTATGCGATGGCCTTTGGTCGATGTTTCACTGTCGTGAACGACGATGTGCTGCGCGTGGTGGTGGCTGCTGCTCGGTGACACTTCTTTGACGATCGCGCGTGTCATATGCATTCGACGATTCGTTGGTTTTCAACCGATCGCGGCAATCGTATCGTCGACAAATTTGCCGACCGTCGCGACGGGCATCGTCGTGCGATGAACGATGGATGCGATCGTCCGCGGCGCTTCGTGAAGCGACGGCGTAGCGATATGTGCCGCCGGTTCCGGCACGTGCGGCGCCGCCCGATGCGTTCGGTCGTTTCGCCGTGCTTGTTTTTGCTGCGTGGCTTTGCGCAACCGTCTCTTTCCATGGAAGCCGACTCGATGAAAACCGTACTCCGGAACCTGACCGCCGCCTGCCTGATCGTTGTGACCGGCGCAGCGCTTGCCGTCGACACGCCGCAGCGCGTGGCCGTCGCGGGTGCGCCGAGCGGCGATGCGCATCTGCCGCCCGGCATCGCATGGCAGCAGGGCGACGTCGACGCGGCCTTCGCGCTCGCGAAGCGCACCGGCAAGCCGCTGCTGCTGTACTGGGGCGCGGTGTGGTGCCCGTCGTGCAACCAGGTGAAGTCGACCGTCTTCAGTCAGCAGGCGTTCAAGACGCGCTCGTCGTTGTTCGTGCCGGTGTATCTCGACGGCGATACCGAAAGCGCGCAGAAGCTCGGCGAGCGCTTCAAGGTGCACGGCTATCCGACGATGATCCTGTTTCGGCCCGACGGCACCGAGGTGACGCGGCTGCCGGGCGAAGCCGATCTCGACCGCTACATGCAGGCGCTGTCGCTGGGGATGACGGCCACCCATCCGGTGCGGCAGACGCTCGCGACCGCGCTGAACGAGGGCGCGGCGCTGACGCCGTCCGAATGGCATCTGCTCGCCGATTATTCGTGGGATACCGACGGTGCGCTGCCGGTGCCGCCCGACCGTGTGGCCGTGACGCTGCAGACGCTGTCGCAGCGTGCGCGCGCGGCCGGCGCGACGGCGGACGCCGCGCGTTTCGCGCTGAAGGCGGCGGTGGTCGCGGCGTCGGACGATCCCGCGCAGGCCGGCGCGCTCGACAAGGCTGCGCTCGCCGATGCGCTGCGCGACGTGCTGCGCGATCCGCCGCTCGCGCGTGCAGATTCCGACGTACTCGTCGCGGCGCCGGCCCGCGTGGTCGCGTACCTCGGCGGCGAGCCCGCGCAACGCGCGAACCTGCGCGGCGCTTACGACGCTGCGCTCGCACGGCTGTCGACGGACGCCACGCTGTCGGCGATCGACCGGCTGATGGCGCTGCATGGCCGCGTGCTGCTCGCGCGCGGCGACGCACGCGACGGCACGCGGCTCGACGCGCCCGCGCCCGCGCTGCTCGCCGCTGCGCGCAAGCAGATCGCGGCGTCGGTGCAGGGCGCGGCGAACGCGTACGAGCGGCAGGCGCTCGTCAGCGAAGCGGCCGACACGTTGACCGACGCCGGGCTGTACGACGAATCGGACGCGCTGCTGAAGGCCGAGCTGCCGCGTTCGTCGACGCCGTATTACTTCATGTCGGGACTGGCCGCGAACGCGAAGGCGCGCGGCGACAAGGCGGCGGCGCTGGACTGGTATCGAAAGGCGTACGACGCGGCGAGCGGATCGGCGACGAAATTGCGCTGGGGCGCGACCTATTTCGCGAATGCGGTCGCGCTGGCGCCGGACGATTCGGCGCGGATCGAAGGGATCGCCGCGAGCGTGCTCGCGCAGGCGTCCGGCACGCGCGATGCGTTTTACGGTGCGAACCTGCGGGCGCTGACCAAGGTCGTCACGCAGCTGAAGCGCTGGCGCAGCGACGGCGCGCATGACGCGTCGGTCCGGTCGGTCGTGAAGCAGTTCGACGGCGTGTGCGCAAAGCTGCCGGCGGGAGATCCGCAGGCAGCGGCGTGCGCGAAACTGCTTCAGCCGGTGAAGGCCTGAGGCTGCGGGCCTGAGGCCGCGATGACGCGTGGCTGGGCGTGCCGGCCGCGTGGTCGCCGCGATTGCTTAGTGGCTGGTTTCGGACGACGGGCTGCCGTCGCTGCCGTACCCGGCATGCTGCTCGCGCGCGATCTTCGCTTCTGCTGAAACGATGCTGGCCGGATAGAACCAGTCGCTCGGCTGGAAGCCGGCTTGCTTCAGCGCTTTCACTTCGGCCCGGACCTGCGCGCGCGTCAGCGGCGGGTTCGATTGGGCTTGCGCCTGGGCTTGGACTTCGGCCTGCGCTTGTGCGGCGAGCGGCGCGGATGCGGCTACCGCGATGAGGATTGCGGGAAACAGGCGCTTCATGATCGTGAACCTCGATGTGTGCGGCTGGCTGCCAAGCCTGCAAACGATTTCGTCTGATATGGCGGCAGCGGGTGAACCCAGTGTAGGCCGCGCTGCTCGTGGGAAAAATGCGATTGCTCCCAATGCAGTTTTTTGCTGGCGACAACAATGGGCGGGTTAGTTCGGACGAAAGCGGGTGGTGGTGTGCTT
>NZ_PQMX01000064.1:0-34270 GCF_004368385.1 Burkholderia sp. B10
TCGCTACGCTGCTCACGTACCAGACGCACTGCGCGCTCCCGGACTTCCGGGGAAAACTTGGTTGCCTTCTTGTTCATGGCTCGATTCTCTCAAGAATCCGAGCCTCCACAAAATTCGGTGCGGTTCAGACAGTGCCTGCAACTGTTCCGACGAAAGGTTCTGCGTGGTGACGCAAATGAAGTCGCGCTCGCTGGAATAGCCATGCTGCCACCATTGAATTTCCGATGGCTCGTAGGTAAAGCCCTCGAGCTTGCACAAAGCTTCCGCGAGGTGCGTTGCGTTGTACTCGGGATTGATTACGGGATTGCCCCAACGGTCGTTAACGATCAGGCTGGGTGCGAGTTTGTAGTAGCGGAAGCCTCCGCCTCCTTGCCAGTTCACAGATTCAGTGATGCCGCCGGGATCTGATCCGTCAATCACTGCCTTGAGTCGCGGAATGACGTGAGAGTGGCAATGCTCGCCAAGCTCAATCATGACCCATCGTCGCCCCATTTTATGTGCTACCGCACCTGTCGTTCCTGACCCGGCAAAGGAGTCGAGTACCAAATCTCCAGGCTTGGTCGCAATCTCCAGACACCTTTTGATTAACTTTTCCGGCTTCTTTCCATTCTTGAACTCAACCCCACCTTCCCCAGCGATGCCATTCCAGGGAATGTCTGTCCACAGATTGGTGAGTGGTTTCGCTGGAACGTGTTCACCATCGATTTCGCGGACTTTCGAAGAGTAAAAATAGACTTGGCGCCCGTTCAAGACGTAAACGTCATCGTATCCATTGCGCTCTACACAGATGACCTTATCCTTCTGCCGCTTTGACGCTTCACGAGCATCAACAATAGTACGACCTGCCGCATCGCTGATGGCTGTAGCTTGAAAAACGCTGTCTCGATGCTCGAGGGCATAGCCAGCAACAGCAGCATCAAACGTCATTCTGCCCATAGCTTTGCGTGCAGCCCGGGTGTCTTTGAAGTTCAAAGAGGCTGCAACTACCTCATTTAGTCCACCCACCTGCCACTTCGAGTAGTGCTCGCTCCTATTTAGGATGATCTTTCCGTAGCCCGGATCGTAGGAGCTTTCAACGTAAATCTGCTCATACTTGTAGGAGCTGCGCTCCCTTGCATACATGAGCAAATACTCCGTTTGTGAGTATGGTGACGGATTCACGGTCTTGTGACCCGATGGATCGGACGTCTTGACCACAATCATGTTTAGGAACTGATCTCGCCCAAATATTTCATCGCACATCACCCGCAAATAAGCCATTTCCTTGTCATCAATATGGATGAATATGACTCCATCGCGAGAAAGCAATCGCCTCAGTATTTCGAGTCGGTCGCGCATTAAGCCAAGCCAAGTTGAATGCTCAACAGAATCGTCGTAGTGCTCAAATGCTGCACCTGTATTGAAGGGCGGATCGATGTAGATACATTTAACTTGCCCAGAAAACTCCTGCTCCAGTGCCTTGAGAGCTAGCAAGTTGTCACCGAAGATCAGCCGGTTGTTGAAGATATCGTTATCTGAAATCCGGTGCTTCGCGTGATACGACTTCTCAGGGTCTTCGAGCAAGATGCGCGGCTCGAGCTTGGGACGTTTCTCCTTGCCGATCCACGTAAGTTCGAGTTTTTGTTTTGTATGACTCATTCACTGTTCCTGTTTTTATACTCGGGCGCGGGCACGAGCCTGAACTCGGGCTTCAAGCGCTGCGCGCACTTCTGCGTAAAGATTGACGTTAACTTGCTCGCGGTCGGCGAGCACAGCGGCGAGTGCGTAAGGTTCCTCGCTGTCGCGGCCGTTTGACCACGGGCTGTCCTGACGGGTCACCACTGCAAACACCTTGTCACCGTTCGCGAGAGCCTGTTTGAAGCTCCAACGTGAAACCTGCAGCGTGCCATTCTTGCGCGTATCGTTGGGCAGCCAGCGGCCATTGTTACGCTCGCCCATGCCTTTCGCGCGGTTGCGGCGGAACGCCTCGGTGACCGTGTCCAGACTGCTCGCGGTAACCACGGTGAACCATAGTTTGCTCATGCGGTAATCCAGGCGAGTGGTGCGAACGGCGGGGCTGTACGCAAGTGCAACCGTGATCTCCCGCGTCCGACGACCGCCCGCCCAGAAGCTTTCCGGCAGAGGCAACTCAAAGAAGTGGTGCTGGTCGTTGCCCATCTGTTCTTCGGCGAGCAAGGTGACAGTGTGATCCAGAGACCGGAACAACGCTGCGTCGTCCACACGACCGTACCCAACCAGGCGCAAGAGCTGATCTCTGCCTTCCCCGTTTCCGTTGGGGTTGAGCAACGCCTCGCTGGCTTGTGGCCAACGAGCGTGTGCGCCGAGCAGGGCACGAAGAAGGTTTGGTGTTGCGGTCGGCACTTCGGCAAGGAGTCGAGCCGCCTTATGCGCCACCATCGGGGCCGCGTAACTCGTTCCGATATCCTCACGGAAGGCCGGACCGTTGGCAAAGCCACCGTTGAGCGAAACGACGCCGAGCCCCGCATGACGGGTACGTCCTCCCGCACGCATCAGTGCGACATTGCCTGCGTACTCGACGACGTCCGGCTTGATCGCGCCATTAATCGACGGACCGCCACGGGTCAGCGGAAATGGCTGCCCCACTCGAGCGATGGGGTGATCTTCAATGCCATTCGGATATCGCTGCGCATCACGGGTTGCCTCGTTCAGCGTCAAACCACCTACGGTCAGGGCATTGAGTGCCGTAGCCGGATCGAGTAGACGCGAACCGTCCGCCGTCAGGTAATTGGGATATTCATCGCGAGCATTGGCGGGCAGATCGGCAGTGGTCAAATTGCCCGTCGGCACGACGAACAGAACACCGAGCTCACGCGTTAAACGATCTAGGGTATAGGCGAGCCCGCGCACATGCCGCCCGTCGTAGATCTTGTTGAGATCGCCATAACTGAGATTGAAAACCCGGCAACCATACTGCTCGTGCAGGTCTCGTACCGCCGCTTCCACGGCCTTCTCGACGAACTCGGTCTGGTCCTGCCCGTCATCATTGAACACTTTCCCGGAGAACAGCCGCAGCTGAGGCACGAACTGTCCGCTCTGGATGCAGGCGTGAACATCTCCGTACATTGCCAAGGCGCCCACAAAGGTGCCGTGCCAGTGCGAAGGGTCATCGTCCGGACTACGGTTCGGAGCAAGGTAACCCTGAGCATCACCAACTGCGGCCGCCAGCAGCGGGTGCCCCCTTGTCAGCCCGGAATCCAGCACGGCTACGGCGGGCGCTTCGTCTGCCGGAGGATCTATCGCAGGGAATTGATTGATATCGGTATGCAGCAGTTCGACTGAGACGCCCAGACGCGGGGGAAGATCGACCGTTCGAACGTCGCGATGGCGCAGGAGCTGTTCTGCCTGGTTCTGGTCACAACGTAGGCGGACCATCATCAGTGAAGGCTGCTTTATACTATCCAGACTCTCAATGTGCTGCTCGCGCAACCAATTCAGGAAGGCGTCGAGCATCGCATCGCGCCTATCCTGCCGGTCCTGCGGCCAGAGCTCAACGTCCAATACGAATGGACGCTGCGCGGGAAATCCCTGTTGCCTTAGAGCGGCTCCGGTACGATCTGCGGGAGTCCAGTGATCAAAATTCTCCAGCGCGTAGAGCAGCTCCTTGCGCTTTACTGAGCCCTGCTGCGCCAAGGTAGTCAATCGTGCCTCGACTTCATCCAGCGCCGCTTCACTGGCAAAAGCGAGTACGATCTCCTTCGCCTCCTGACTTACGACCTCGACGCCGGAGATTGCCTCAAGGTTGGGAAGCGTCTCATCGGCGTGCAGAATGATCTTGAGCAGCTTTCGTTCGTCAAATCCTCCGACATCAGCCTCGTCAGGCTCAGAGATACGCGCTCGTGCTGACTGCAGCAATCCACCGAGATTGGCACCGAAGGCACGTGGATCATCGGGCTTGAAATGCGGTCCAGGTTTCCGTGGATGCCTTTCCGTCAGCGGCGTTTCACGCCCCATGCGCAAGTGTTCATAGGCCATAGCTCCCGCCTCCGTCCTTAGTTCTTGTGGCGATATTCGCGGGAAAGCGCGGTATCGATATGGCTCTTTTCCAGAAATTCGCGTCCTGACAGAATCATTTCCTTCACTGCGCGCCGCAGCACCCGCTCGATATCGGCGTGAGACATTCCCTTGAATTGGGATGCGACGTGGCCGTCGTCCGGTTCGAAATTGCGGCGGATGCCAGAGAGCTTTAACGCCAGCAGGCGCTTGATCTGTTCCAGATTGGGCATCTCGAAGCGAATGACTTCATCGAAGCGGCGCCACACCGCCTTGTCCAGCAATGTTTCGTAGTTTGTGGTGGCAATGAGGATGCTTGCGCCGCGATAACCATCCATCATCTGCAGGACGGCATTCACGGAGCGCTTGAGCTCACCGTGATCGGCACTGTCGCCGCGATCCTTGGTCAACGCATCGAACTCATCGAAAAGCGCGACAACGGGTTGGCTTTCGATAAAGTCGAAAACCTTGCGTAAGTTGGCTGCCGTCTCGCCCAGAAAAGACGAAATGACGGAGTCGAGCCGGACGAGGATGAGAGGCAACGAAAGGCTGTGCGCGATGACCTCGGCGGCCAGCGTCTTGCCGCAGCCGGGCGGCCCACAAAACAAGAGTTTCTGCGCGGGCTGCATCCCGTACGAGCGCAGCACATCGGCTCGATTGTGCTCCATAAGAATTTCATCGAGTGCCGACTGCGTAGTATCGGAGAGGATGATGTCTTTTTCCTCCCGGACCACTGCGCGTTCTTCGAGTAGCGCGAGGCCGTTGTCCTTGTTGGTGGGGAGGTTGGTTATAGCGTGCAGCTTGCGAGCACTTTGCCCGATCGTTGCCTGATCGCCGTAAAGCAAGCGCTCGAGGTCATTGGCGAGCAGATGATGATTTTTTTCTCGCTCCTCTTTGATCACAGCCTCAGAAGCTGCACGAAAACCCGCAGCATCGCCTTGCGTCCCCGATTTGATTAGTTGCCGCAGCAATTTCCCATTGGCCATTAGTAGTTCTCCTCAAATCTTGTCACGCATCAAGCGCTGCCTGGTAATCCGGACGTGGCATGCACTACCCGAGTAATCATCACACCAACTCCCACTCGACGGTAAACACCGTTTGCTCCTGAACCTGCTGCTGCAACTGAACCTCGAGCTGCGTAATCAAGTCGTTGCGCTGGGCTTCGACTTCATCCTGCCGCGCAAACAACTCCCGGCGCAGCTTGCTTCGCTTGCCCTCGAGCTCACGCTGCCGCTTCTGGTGTGCCAGTTTTTCTTCCAGTGTCGGGGAGGTCGCGGCTGTGCGGCGTACCTCCTTGATCTCAACATCGATCGCCTTGATCTCTTGCTCAAGGCCCAACTTCAGATCGTCCGCCCACGCGTCGAGCTTCTGGACCTCCTGCTCGAAGTAGCCGAGGTTACGCTGATTGATTTCGCGTAGGAGCTCGAACTTGCGAGCCTCTACATCGGCCAGCAGGGTTGTGTCGCCCGCATTGAACAGTCCCGCCGACTGCGCGTGGGCAGGCAGGCGGAGCAGTTTTTCCGGATCATCTTCTGCAAGCGCGACGCCATCGGCTGTGCTCGCGGCCACCACCAAATGCTGCTCTTGGCTACCCAGCGCCTCGACAGACACCAACTTTAGCGTGAGCCAACCGGTCTTGCCACGATAGGCCTTGAGCGTACTGATCTGTGTCCCGTAGGCATCGTAGTCGAACACGAGCCGAGCGCCGGGAAGATCCCGGGTCTTGGCTTGATGGATCACCCACGCGGCCAGTGGATGACCAATCCGGTACAGATGGGCCTCACCGGTACGCCGGGGCAGTTCGTAGCGCCCCAGGTCGATTCCGTCGAGACCACTTTGCTTGATACCAACGGGAGGCCGCTGGAGAACAAAGCCATCATCATCAAAGTCCGCGCAGTCGCCCAGTTCCGCCCTGGTCAAGTCCATCAGCATCCGCTCGTAGCGGCTGCGCGCGGCACGACTATCCTCGGCTCGGACACGCAGCTTGTCCTGCACCTCTTCGTCGAAGTTCTCCAGCAGGATCTGGCGCGTCTTGACCATCGCTTCGTTGATCTCACCCGACAGGTCGAGCTGCAGCTGTTCGAAGCTGGCCTTGATCGCGTCGGGATCACGGCAGTTCTGATAGATCTCGGCGATGCGCCGCTCGAAGTCCACGCCAGAGCCAATAGCCCCCAACACCTCATCGCTGGCCCCGAATACGCCTTCGAAGAGCTGGAATTTCTGCGCCAGCAGTTCATAGACCCGCGCGTCCGCCTCGTTGCTTCGGTCGATGAAATTCACCACGACGACATCGAACTTCTGTCCATACCGATGGCAGCGCCCGATCCGCTGCTCGATGCGCTGCGGGTTCCAGGGAAGGTCATAGTTGATGACGAGGGAGCAGAACTGAAGGTTGATGCCCTCCGCACCGGCTTCGGTGGCGATCATGACCGTGCCGCGTTCCTTGAAGTGCTCAACCAGGGCAGCGCGCGTGTCGGCGGTCTTGGAGCCAGTTACGCGGTCGGTGCCTTCGTGGCGCTTCAGCCAGTCCTTGTAGATCGCTTGGGCTCGCGCATCACTGTTCGTTCCATTGAAGAGCACGATGCCTTCGCCGTAGGGCGTATCGGCCAACAGGGAGAGGAGATACTCCTGCGTGCGCTTGGACTCGGTAAAGATGATGGCCTTCTTGGCAGCACCGAGACGATCCAGCTCCGCGAAAGCGCGATCCAGTGCAGTCAGTAGCGCTTTGCCCTTTGCGTTATCGCGGATGTTGGTTGCCAGCGCCTTGAAGTGCCGAAGCTCCGCGATTTCCTGCGCGACGGCATCGCGCTCGTTCCGTTGGGATGAGGCGGCATCCGGGTCTTGGCCATTCCACTCGTCGGCCGTTTCGTCGAGCGACTCGTAGTCCTCGTCCAGTTCCTCGGTCAGATCAGAAACATTGGGAGACTCATCGAGCACCCCCTGCAGGCGCTTGGCCATCGTCTCCAAAGCACCGGCTATGGCGTGGGTGGAGGATGCCAGCAACTTCCACAGCACAAGTGAAATCAGCTGGCGCTGGCCCTCGGGCAGTGCCTTAAGGTTCGGACGGCGCAGGTAGTCGGCAACAAGTGCTGAAAGTTCCTGCTCTTCACTCGATGGCGTGAACTCCTGAACAATTGCCGTTCGAGCGGTGTACGAGACATAAGGCTGGACCTGCTTGCGCAGGGTGCGCTTGCAGACTGATGCAAGCCGGTCACGCAGGCCGCGGAAGGCCTGATCTCTGCCTTGGGCTGTGAACTGCGCGCGGAAGCTATCGATGTCACCAAAGACACGGTCGTCGATCATGCTGACCAGACCGTACAGCTCAAGCAACGAGTTCTGCAGCGGCGTTGCTGTCAGCAGCACCTTGGAATGAACACGAGCCAGCGCTTCTTTGAGCGTTTTGGCGATGACGTTGCTGGTCTTATAGACGTTGCGCAGGCGATGGGCCTCATCGAGTACGACCAGATCCCATTCGATGTCCTTGATATCGTCGGCCTTGGCCTTCGCAAACTGGTAGGAGCAGATCACCGGGCCCAATGACATCAGGAACGGGTTCTGGCGCTCTTGCTTGCGAATGGCGTTGTAGTTTTTTGCCTCAAGGATCAAGCCCTGCAGACTGAACTTGTCCTGCAGCTCCTGGTGCCATTGCTTGCGCAGGTTGGCCGGGACGATGATCAGGATGCGGCGGCGCCGTTCGGCCCAGCGCTGTGAGATGACAAGCCCGGCTTCGATGGTCTTGCCGAGTCCAACCTCGTCGGCCAAGATTACGCCGCGCGAGAGCGGGTTCTTGCAGGCGAAGAGCGCGGCTTCGACTTGATGTGGGTTGAGGTCGACCTGCGAATCGACCAGGGTAGATGCCAGCGACTCCACGGTGTCGCCTGCCGCGCGTCGGGTCAGCAGCCATGCGTAGTACTGGCTCTGATGCGGCGTCAGAAGCTGCTGTGTTATCAATGGCGACCCTCCCTTTGTCCTTGCCCAGACGCGATTTGCTTGCTGACTTGGCGCGCGCTCATTCAGTCCCCGGCTTCTTCTTGTTGTTGATACTTTCGGCGATCCAGCTATCCAGCTCGGAGCGGCGAAAACGCCAGGTTCCCCCAAGCTTGAAGGCTGGAATCTCCCCCTTCTGGGCAAGGCGATAGACCGTCCGCTTCCCAGCCTTCAGGTATGCAGCAACCTCGTCGAGTGTCAGGATTTCGCCTTCTGTATCAATCATCGCCTCGCCCTTGACGTTAGCCGGCGTTGGAGTTTGTTAGCCAAGTTTGGCCAATTTTCCCACATTACGGCGTCATCGGCTAGGGAACGGTCGCGACCATGCCAGCAGAGCCGGCCTTGGGGGAGTTCGCTTGAGAAAGTCGGCGCCGAACTGGCCGTTCGATGAGCACCGCTACGCCAGTCGGTCGCCACGAGGCATCCTCAAGGGGCGACGATGCCATCTGGTTGCGTTCGGCCAAATCGGCGAATCCACGCCCTCAAGAACAAAACCTTGCTATCCTGCTCGGCAAACGGACGCGGGTTCGGTTCCCGTTTCCACCACCAAATGCAAAAGGGCCGCTGTTCCGCAAGGACAGCGGCCTTTCGCTTTTCCGGGCGCCTTTCCGTACCTCGGTCAGCGCGATTCAACTGTTCTAGCCGCTATCGACGGAAGAAACATGCCGGTGCCCCTAACGATCCCTTACCGCACGCTCATGTTCGGGGCGTGCCTCGCTGCCCAATACGGCAATTGATTTTTTCTATTCACGACGCAGCCGTGATATCCCACAACGCGTGCTTCACATCGATACGAATTTACATAGCGATACGCAAAGCCGGGAATTCAGGCTCGGAAGAATCCTGAATCGAAAAAAAACATATTTGAATTTGCGTCCACTACGGATCGACAAAATATATGAACTTCGCTCCCCGGCCCTTCGACAAGATTGGTCATTGACCTCCACTTTTTCCGCTCTTATTCTGCAAAAATTCGAGGAAACCTTGTCGTTGAATTTCACGTGACAGATTTTGGAAAATTCATCCGTACTCGCCGCAAGGCGCTCAAGCTGACGCAGACCGAACTCGCGCGGCGCCTCGGCGTGGATGACGCATACATCAGCGCGATCGAGCGCGGCGTTCGCACGCCGGGTGACGTCGTTTTTATTGATCAGTTGGGACGAGCTCTTGCGCTAGATGGGGATGGCCAGGGCGCACTCGAGGCGGTCGCTGAGAGCTCCAAGCGGCTGCTGCGCCTGTCTGACCCGCTACCGCTGTACAAATATCAAGTGATTGCCGCTCTAGTCAGGGATCAATCTCTGACTGAGGCGGACATGGACACAATCGCGAAGGTACATGCGGCGATCGTCCAGATTAGAAACGCCACGGCAGGCGCCGTTAGCATTGGCAATGGAGGGATTATGTAAAGAAAAAGCGCCACAAACCAGAAGGCCTGTAGCGCTTTTGGATCAGAACCAGTAAAGATTCGTCCCCTAGACAAGGCGAGTCTCTACCTATCTGACCTCAGCGTCAAGCCCTTCTTTTTCCTTGCGATCTGCGCCCCTCGGGATTCGATCAATTTTGATCGAATCTCCGGTATCGCACACCCGTTCTCCGGGCACAAATTCGACAACATCTCGTCGTCGAAGGGGGGCGTATTCCTGAAACGTGAGCGTCTTCTCAAGACGCGACGGAGAGAACTCGTGCCAGAAATTATCGAAACCCTCGTCATTCACTCGTCCCAACGTCGTAGACGCCGCATCGTGACAGTCTCCGGTCTCGGGGTACGGGGAAAGTTTCCAAGCAGGAAGTCAGTTGAGCCCGCCGAGTTCGAAAGTCTCATCGAGGAGATGGCACTGCGATTCCTGGAAGTAGCTCCTTCCGTCACGGCGATCACAACTCAGCCGCAAGTCTTTGAATATTCGGACGGTACGTGCCGGCGACGTTACACACCTGATGTGGCAATCGGAACGACCAATGGAACGGTATTTCTTGAGGTCAAGGACGACACGTCGCTCACCTCGCACTCACGAGCCATCGTTCGGCTTAGGGCGGCTGCCCGGTATCTTCGGCAACGCGGTGAACGCTTCCATCTTGTTTTGCGAAGCGACCTCATTGCGGACGAACTCCACGACCGTCTCCAACAGGTCCTTTCCGCACGCCCCATGCGCGGCAGGTATCGACCCAACATCGACGCAACCCTCTGGGATCCGGAGAACGGAACACATCCGTCTGCAGAGGTACTGCAGCAATGGGAAAACGCAAAGCGCGAATGCGACGCTCTACTCCACCGGATCATGAAACGCGACCCGGACGATCTTCTCCCCATCTCGACTCGCTGACTGGAGGAACATCATGGCCAATTTCACCAAGGATCAAATCATCTTTCGGGGCGAAGGGAAATTCCGCATCGTCCGCGTGCAAGAAGACGTCGCTCAGCTGGAAAATACCGTGACGGGTGAGTTCTCAAACCACAGCGAAGCGGACCTCCTGGAAGAATATCTGCGGGGATATCTCCGTACGACCAATAGCAAGCAATACCAACGCGCCCCCAAACGCAGCAATATCAAGGATGCATTGGAGGCCAATATATCCGCAGATGCGTCGGGTGATTTCGAAACGCGCCGGCGAGTCAACTATCTGGTACTGCTCGATCGAATGGACGCGTTCGCGGGTCGCCGGTCGGCACTGCGTAAGGCAATTCAAAAAGTCTCGGTAGATCTTGCAGACCCTACTCCACCGCACGAGACCACGATATATCGGTGGCGCCGCCGGTACCGCATCGCGCGGTGCGATATCCGTGCCTTGCTTGATCAGTCAGAGCATCGTGGCGGACAGGGGCAATCACGGCTCGACCCGATCGTGGAAGCCATCATCCACGAAAAGATCGAGACAGCCTTCCTAAATAGTAAGAGAGGAGCTGCGGAGGATGTCTATAACGCAGTCTTTCTCGAAATCACGCGTCAAAACGCGATGCGTATCGAGCCCGAGTGGCTCAAGGTCCCTGCGCTCCGGACCATTCAACGACGCATCCACGATATCGACGCATACGACCACGCTGTTGCTCGGTATGGCGAGCGAGAAGCGCGGCGTAGGTTTGCGGATCAACATCGTGCACGGAAGGTATCGCGAATTCTCGAGATTGTCGAAATCGACCATACGCCGATAGACCTATTGCACGCGGATGCAAATGGCAATGCCGTCGCTCGGCCGATGTTCACCGCTGTCATCGACCGATTTTCCAGATGCGTGCTTGGCTTTTGCATCAGTTCGGCCGGGCATGGGGTCCACGCTGTATTCGAAGCACTGAGGCACGCCATGATGCCCAAGAGCTACCTCGGAGAGCAATTTCCTGAGTTAAATCTCGAGTGGCCATGTCATGGTTGGCCTGAGCGCTTGCTCATGGACAACGGGCGGGAAATGCATGCCCGTGCAGTCGTCGACGCCATGACCAATTTGGGCGTGATCTGTGAGTACGCGGCATCGCGCGATCCAAACGACAAACCGTTTGTCGAACGCTTTCTCAAGACGTTCAACTACTCCTTCATCCACAAACTCGCAGGAACGACTCTCGCCAAAGTTCATCAGCGCATTGGCTTCAAGGCGGAAGACGAAGCATGCATCACGTTCGAGCAGCTCAACGAGATGATTCATATCTGGATCACGGAGGTCTATCACAAGCGGCCGCATAAAGGTCTGGGAGGCCGTGCACCGATCGACGTCTGGAAAGAGGGGGCCTCGGTGAATCCGCCTCTGTTGAAATGCAACGCCGAGGATCTCAGCATCGAGTTTGGCGAACATGACGAGAGCACGCTGCAGCACTATGGTATCGACTTCAACACATTCCGATACGTGTCCCCAGAGCTACTCGCCTTGCGGCGCATGCTACCCGCCAAGTCAAAGGTGCACATCAAGGCACCGTACGAAAACGCAGGTGTGATCTACGTGTGGGATCCGATCGAAAACCAATACATCCGCGCCGACAATACCGACGACCGATATCACAATCTGACGGTCGAGCAAGCCAAGTTAGTGAAGAACAAGTACAAGAATTCCGATCCGCATCAACGGACCAGGTCGCGCTCGCAGGAAATGCTCCGCGAGATGAACAACGACGCAATGCAATCAAAGAAGCTCAAAGAACGCAGACGCGGCGCACGTCAAGCTGGCATCACATCAAAGAATATCAATCGTAGCCAGCCTCCTGTCCCGGTATCGCAGAGCAATCTTCCTGGAATCTCATTTACTTTGGATTCCGATGAGTTGGTTGGATTTGAAGTCGACACCTTCGATGCCGAGGTCTATTATGAAGAATAATGCCGCGTGTGCAGCAACCGTCCAGAAGATCCGGAAAGAATTCATCAAACTCCCTCACGTCACACGAATAACGGCTTCATTGGACCGTATGTACGCGTATCGGTGTTACAACGAGGAAGCCGAGCATCTGATGCTGGTCGGTGAATCCGGGGTGGGAAAGTCCACGCTGCTTTCCAGATACGCAGCAGAACATCCTCCGATCGAACACGAGGAATTCACCGAGGTCCCAGTACTGTACGTGGTGCTGGGGCCCTCTCCCACGCCCAAGACGTTGGCACACACACTCCTGCGCGTACTGGGAGACCCGAAATGGAACACAGGCCGGGAGGTGGAGCTGACTGCCAGGCTGGTGTTTCTCATCAAGCAATGCCGTGTCCGGCTCGTGATCGTCGATGAAGCCAATCACTTGATCGACCGAGGCGGAGAGAAAACGCTCCACACTGCCGCCGACTGGATCAAGCGGTTGGTCGATGCGACGCGAGTGTCATTTGTACTAGCCGGCATCCCCAGAATCACGCGCTTGCTCGATACGAATGATCAGCTCCGCGAACGGTTCCGGGAGGTCGTCGGGATCAACCGACTGTCAGTGGCCAATCGGTCGACCGAATTGGAGTTCCGTAACGTACTTGAGACCTTCAAAAGATACCTGCAGGACCTCCCGGCGATCGACATCTCCGCTGCTACTGTCACCCGCCTGTTTGCTTTTGCAACCGATGGGCGTCTTCGCGATATCCGGAGGCTCATGGTGCGCGCGGTCGAGCTGGCGTACAGGCAGCCAGATCCCCGACTGACAGACAAGGTCTTCGCGGAGGCATTCCGGACGGTCATCTACCCGGATGCGCCAGACGAACGGAATCCCTTCCACGAGCGATTCAATGAGATGCCTCTCGTGAAAAGCGATGAACCCTTTGCACCGGTGGAGCGCTGACATGGTGACGTCCAACACTTCTCGCCTACCACTGTGCCGCCCCAAAATCCTTCCTGACGAATGGATCGAAACCTATCTTTTTCGCGTCGCTAGAGCCAATGGCATTCGCCGCCCAAGGCTCAGTGACATCGAGCGATTTCGCCCAACGCTTCCCGTCACAGCCGTGAGCAAAACTGACGGCTATCCAATTTGGGGCAACGCCATGCTACCGCGCTGGAGCGTGGTTACCCGGGTGAACAAGATCCGGTACTGTCCGGAGTGTATGGTTGAGTCCAGGCATATTCGTTCGCGTTGGCGCCTCACATTCTTTGAAGTCTGCACGCTCCATCACGTCCGGCTGAAAGACGATCTCGCCGAACCCGTGATGACCCGAGGCTATAAGCAAAGCGATAAATACCTGATCACCGATATCACCGACGAGCAGCTCTGGGACGGTGCGGTGTGCCCAATGCCCAACGAGCGACAGCATGTCGATCGATTGTGGTCGCAGTTTGAACGGCTAATCCTTGGAAGCGATCTATCCGGCGCGTTCGCGCAGCTGACTCACATCTTGTTTCTGGAGGCCATCCTCGATGCCCTGGCAACCACCATGCCAGAGTTCAAGTCGCTGCCCTTGGACGCCCCCCGATCAACCCGCCTGGCCGAATTAGTTGAGAGAAACCAGTTTACCTTGGTCCCGGATTCGGATGGAGTTCGAGATTTCCTGGATCAGATCACCGATCCATCGCATCGCGGCGTGGCCCTCGCGCGACTACGTCGCATGTTGCTCGATGAGGCCCAAAGACGTACATGTCTTTCTAGCTTACCGATCTCAGACCTGAGGAGGCGGCTTTTGATGGATGGCCAGACGACCATCACCCCGCGAACTCGCGGGGAAGTCCACCCGAGTCATGGCGTACCGGACGGATACGTAAGTTTCGAGAAGGCGACTTTGCTCGTCGGATGCACCAAGGATCTTCTCAAGCATCTCATTCAAGAGGACGTCTCTCATGGTGCCGTCACGGTCCAGCACGGCAACAAACGATATGTATTTTTCCCACCCCGGGCAGTAGAAGCGTGTCGCCGATGGTTTGCGTCCGTCGTAACGCGCGAGCAGTTGATGAAAGAAATGTGCATTACTCGACACGGGTGTATCACGCTGTTGAAATCAGGTTTGCTGCAGCCATTGACGATCAAAGGGCAGACGTATTTTTACCGAACACATCTCACCAGTCTGTGTCACCGGTTAGAGGAACTATCGCAGCCTTGTCCGGCCAGCTCCGCGCATTTACAACCGTTGTTCGGAACATGGTTGCCATGGAAGGGACTCTACACATCAAGCTCGCGCGAGATGTTGAAGGACATATTCGGTGGAAAATTCCCCATCTTCCGTCAGCTGGCAAACCCAGGGCTATCTGCTTACTTTGTTGATTGGACGGCAATCGAACGGCTACATCAGTTCAGGATGAATGCCATCGCCAAACAGGCAAAGCTGGAGCGGTCATCGCAGCAACTCTCCTTCTTGCCAGAATGAATCTCAAACCAATCCATAACGCAGGTTGGCGTTCCCGGGGAATCGCTCTGTTCTCCGGGCGGTTCCTGGTGCGACCTCCGGCAAGCTCGGATGAAAGCTTTCTCGGCTACCGGCTGCGGGTTGCATTCGCCAACGGACTGTCCAACCCTGGCTGGTTGGACTGTTTGGATCCCAGTCTCCCCAAGGTGCACGGTATCGCCCGCTGGTGTCCGCATTGCTTGTCCGACTCCCGATGCCATTGGCGCGAGGACTGGTACTCCGGACCGACAGCGTGCTTGGCGCATCGCTGCTGGCTCACATCGGTGTGCGCCGCGTGCCAGCGGACGTTGCGTTGGAAGCAGGTTCGCTTCACCGTTTGCACGTGCGGCGAGCCATTGCAAGACGCAGCCGTTGACAAATTTTCGACCGACCTCGTGAAGCTGATCAACGAGCAACCTGCGTCGAGTGCTGCCCTGTTGTCCGTTGGGGAACGCTGGGATCTCGCCCGGTTCCTTGGGGCACTCGCGCAATTTGGGCTTCAAGGCAAGCCATTGAAGAAGGCAACGCGTAAAAGCGAAAACGCCGAACAGTTTCTCGTGACGGCCGGCGCATCACTGATCTTCGATCAGTCGGCCTGCTTCGAACTGATTGATCGTCTTCGCGCCCCTCAGGCAAGCGTGAATAACGTGCCCCTGTTCTCTGAAATTTTCCCGAACTTGCTCACCATGCTGCGCAAGCGGTTGAATGAGGCTGAACGTTGCTGGATGCTGGATCTGCTGAACATGTACGTTGCATACTCATCGCACCGTGGAGCCCCTGTGCTCTGGGAGCGGAAAGGGATTTTCGGGCAGATGGACAACGAACCCGGTAAGCGGCAGAAGACGCGCAACCCTGCAATCGCAACGATGCTTGCGCGAACGGACCTCACCGTTCCAATCAGGCAAACCCGTGCTGGACGGCAGAAGTTCGTGATCGGTGACGCTGGCTTGCGAGTCCTCCGAGAAGCCCAGCGTTCGCTGGTCCCGCTGAAGACGGCGGCTCGATATGCCGGGATGTCCACGAAACGTATCCAGGCACTGGCAACGGCTGGCCTGCTTGCATCAACCGACACCCGGATCGACACGAGGTCCGTTGATCGTCTGCTCAACGACATCGTGGCAGCCAGTGTCCGGAACCTACGGGCGTTTGAGGATCCAGTCAGCGTAGCCGACGCCTTGCGCTTGTACATTCCTGTTGAAGCCTCAGCGGTATTCTTTAATCGACTCGTGAACGGTTCCGTGCGCCTTGTCTTCAAGCCGGACAATGCACCGATACTTCGAAACATGTTCGCCAACCGCAACGAGGTGCGCTCCGCTGCAGAGATGCCTGTCGAACCGAGCTCCCAGATATCTATTGTTGAGGCCGCCCGTCGGCTCGGCGTCAAACAGGAGGTGATGTACCACCTGATCAACAAAGGCCTGGTCAGGACCCGAATGGGCAAACTGGGGCATCGGGCAGCGAGAGTCGTTGATGTCGATGACCTACGGACGTTCGCCGAACAATTTCTGCCGCTGTTCACCGTAGCGAAGGCGACGGGAATTTCCGCTCGCGAAGCGCCAGGTTGGGCCAGGCTGCATGGCATTGAGATCGTCACTGGACCATCAGTCGACGGCGGACGGCAGTACTGGATCCGCAGGCAGGCGTGGAAATTTCCTGCAGCGTAGCGTGTCAAGCGTGAAGTATTGATTTTCGTGGGTCGTGTGCCCCCTGTCCTGCATCAGGATGCGTATCGACACTGTCGAACGACCTGACTTGCCGCCGGCTAGTCAGGTCAGCAACCAGACCTTTGATTGTGAAACCATGAAACTGCTCATTCTGTCTGATCTGCATAATGAATTCGAGTCGATCGCAGCTGATGTGGAGGCTGTCGCTCGGGCCGACGTCGTCGTGCTGGCCGGCGATATCCACACGAAGAATCGGAGCATTGAATGGGCTCGAGCATTTGTCGACGATCCGGCGAAGCCCGTCATCCTGGTTGCCGGAAATCACGAGTTCTACCAGGGACACTTCGACCGCACCCTCGAGAAGCTTCGCGAGCTTGCGCATGGCACCAACGTTCATTTCCTGGAGAACGATGTGTTCGTGTTCGGCGACGTCCGTTTTCTCGGATGTTCGCTCTGGACAGACTTCAAGCTCTACGACAACGACATCTCGTCCGCGATATGTATGCGAGATGCGCAGCAGGCTATGACCGACTTCCGGCTGATTCGCGCAACGCCATCGTATCGGAAGCTGTACCCGGCAGATACCGTCCGGCGACACGAGCTGTCGCGCGCGTGGCTCCGCAATACACTGAGTGAGCCATTTGATGGCAAGACCGTAGTCGTCACGCACCACGCCCCCTCGGCCGGCTCTGTCGATGCAGAATATGACGGAGATTCGCTGACACCAGCCTACGCGTCGGATCTGGAGGATCTCATGGGACCCGAAGTTTCCCTATGGATTCATGGTCACATGCATGCCAGCTTCGATTACATCGTTCCGGACGGTGACAAATCCAACGCGCGTGGTACACGTGTGGTCTGCAATCCGCGCGGATATTCGCCCCGGCATCTGAACCCAGACTTCAATCCGGGCCTGCTGATCGAGGTATGAGTCGGAGTCCATCCCACAACGCGAACATGACGATGCGAATATTTGTCGACACCGAATTCACCGATTTCATCGACTGCGACTTGATCAGCATCGCGCTGGTCGCGGACGACGGGCGCGAATTCTATGCGGAGCGGACCGACTTTAACCACCAAGCCTGCAGCGCATTTGTTCGCGAGGCTGTCATCCCTCAGCTTGGCCAATATCCGGAGCGGATGTTTTCGCGAGCAAGCCTCCACGCTGCGCTTCACGAGTGGCTTGAGCAATTTGGGGGAGGGACATTCTGTATGGATTTCCACGGTGACTGGGACTTGCTCGTTGATCTCCTGGACGGCGTCCCAGACGGCTGGGACGCCGCTCTCATTTGGGATCAGGCAGACAAGGCACGCCTTGAATCGTACTTCCAGCAATTCGGAGGCCGGCACCACGCGCTGCATGATGCCCGCGCCCTGCGTTACGCGGTGCGGGGCGATATTTAGTCCCACGCTGGAGGCTAATGGACCAACCTGACATGCTGCTGTTTCTCGACACCGAATACACTGGCCTCGGTCATCGATACGGGCACGGGCCGAAACTCATCAGCCTCGCACTAGTGGCGGAAAACAGCTCGCGCGAGTTCTATGTCGAACCAGCCGACACCCGGATTCTCGAGGAATGCACGCCGTTCGTACTACGTGAAGTGCTGCCGCTGCTCGAAGGTCCTCGCCTGACGCACGCCGATGCACGCGCCGCGTTGCGGGCATGGTTCATGCGATGCACCGCCTGCCGTGCAGGCTGCATGTGACTCGGAAACCGATTGGTTTTTCCTGCTGGATCTCCTGGGCTCGCCGCGACCGACGAATCTGGCTGACCGATACTATGATCTGCGATCACTGGTCGACACGACAATCTACAACCGGACGGTGGCCGCGTACTATGAGACTGACGCCCGCCAGCACCACGCGTTGGCCGATGCGCACGCGTATCGCCGAGGCTGGCTGGCATGGATGGATAACCGGAGGAAACGGTAACCGTGGGACTCGACTCGACCAAAAACGACGATCACTGTTTAGCGTTCAGGTTTACGTGCCGCCGGTTTCGCGGCGCTTTTCCCGGATATTCCATGAACTGCGATGATGAAGCCTTCCCCATCACACCGGATTTCCTTGTGCGATCAAGTGCAGCATTGCGCAAGCGTCCCGTGCTGTTTCGTGATTCGCTTGGCACCGTGCCGGTGATCGAGCGCGATGGCCGCGCGTTCGCCGTGCGCCTGGTCGACATCCCCGAACCCCACCGTACAGCGTTTGCGACAGCACTACGGGGATCGCAGGTGCCCGTCCTTGAGGGTGAAGGCGATCTCGCATATGCCTGGGACTTTGCGGATTGGGTCCGCGGAACTCCGAGCTGGTGATGAACGAAAGGATGTTTTCGCTCATCTTCAACTGATCCGAGGGCTTGTGAAATGAGCCGCTACCAACTTGTTCATCGATACCGCCAGAACGCCGCTGGTCGAGAATTTGTGGGCGACTTGCACGGCTGTTTTTCGATGCTCGAGCACCGATCAATCGTGGCCGAACGATGTCGACAGGCAGCGCGAGAGACATTCATCGGTCTCGCGCTGGTGGCAGCCAGGAGCCGTGAATCTCGCAGACCGATATTACGATCTGCGGGCGCTGGTCGGCACTGAGACCTACGACAAGACGGTGGACGCGTACTACCGAACTGACGCCGGCCAGCACTACACGTTGGTCGATCTATGTGCTTGTCGACAAGGCCGGCTCGCGTGGATGGTGATCACCTCTCAACTCGTCTCTGCAGCTGTTCGACCACGCCATCAACGAACTCTTTCACCATCGCCGAATAGGGTTGATTAGAATCATGAAATTGACGCATTATTTCAACACGTTCTAATGCGCGGTCGACGTAATTTTCCGATCCGCCAGCTGCCATATCACGCTCGAGACTTTCGAACATCTTCTGCGCTTGAAAGCGCAGCATATTCAAAACGCGCGTCCTGCTTTCCACAAGATGTGCCCGATTCAGCGCGAAGACACTTATCGTACTCAATGCACGAACAGTTCCATCTACGTCACTTGGCCTAGGAATCACAACACTATAATGCCCCGACGTAGACCATTTCAAATATACTGCAGGATCATCGAACGTTGGGTTGATCAACTCCGCGCGTTCGTCGCTCAGAATATCTGCGCTACACCGAGCACGAATTCCTGCGATCGGAAAATGATTTGCTTTCCCGTATGCAACCTTCGCTTTTGATGCCGATAATTTTGTGAGCTCGTCGACGGTCATCTCCTCCGTTACAAGATGTTGGTATCGCTTCTGATTACACGGAATGCAAGATGGCAAGAGATTGGTCCAAGTGTGTGCGAGCCACCAGTAGCCGAAATGTGCTCGATCTTCAGTCACACCTCCCTTCGGGCGAAAATGCTCGACTTCAAGGGTACTACCAAGATCGGATTCACAATATGCACACTTGTTGTGAAATAGCGTCCGAAGCTGATGTTGAACGTCGTAGCTTTTATACTCCTTAAAACCGAACGCCTTGGCGTCCTTATCAAGCGGATCATATGTCAGATAGTACAGCTGCGCTGCTCTTATTTCGGCGGCCACAGCTGCGCTTGGATCTGAAAGCGACTTCGGCTCGTCCACGCTCGCACGGTCTACGAATCGCATGTTTTATCCCTCGCTCGATCGAAGAGCCTTTATGACCGCCTCAACTGCTTCAGCACGCAATGCCGGCCTTGAGTCTCCCTTCCGACTTTCGCGCTCAGCTAGGTATCTAACAAGCGCTTCTTGAATAATTTGCTCTGTTGGACTGTCGCCCACTGTCAAACGATTGACGAGTTCCATCGTTTCCATTGCAGGCGCCAGTTCGAGAACTCCGTCACGGTTACGCCGTGCAACATCGCCTGCGAGTCTCGCGAACTCAATTTCGGTCGACGGATCAGCCGTACTCGCCAAGCCGAAGTAGTCTGAAGTCAGCAGCTGTTCCGCGGACATCCCACTTACGCTCGGAAGGTCCTGCAGTTGCTGAATGGCACTTTCGCTGTCACGTTGAAGAACCACTACTTCGCCGTCATCCATCCCACGCAGACAAAGCGGGTCATGCGTCGTTGCAATAAACTGCACACGCGGCAAAACACGGCGGAGTGATGTCATGACCTGCATTTTCCATCGCGGATGGAGATGGGTCTCGATTTCATCAATCAACACGACAGCCTGCGCCTGCTCGAGGTTTTGCCAGTGGTTAAGGAGCTCGCGGATAATGTCAACCGTCATCACGAAAACGGAGCGATATCCTTCGCTCAATGAATCTATCGGCGTTGTCCGACCGTTTGCGCGTACGGCAAGATAATCCGGCTCTACAATCAACTCATCATCATCGTCGAGTGCAAGGACAATACGAAGCGCGCTAGCAATGGTGTCAAAGCGGCCGCCCGTCTGCGCGCGAAGCCAGTCGGCCGGGTACGGGATCGTTGCGAGTGGATCGAATAGCGTGCGAATGCGTGCCGCCGCTCCGGTCGCGTGATGACGCTTCTTTGGAGAAAAATAGCGGCGAGGACCATACCCTAGAACTATCGTTGATTGGTCGTCCGTTCCGTCAACTAGACGACGAATAGGGTCGTATATAAAAGAAGCTGTGTGCGACAAAAAGTGAAAGTTGACATCCACTGCTACGCGTGGTGCGTCAAGTTGGTCAAAACGATCAGTAGCGCTGCTCCGCACAAGACTTGGTAGAAATCTGCGCAACTTTGAAGCTTCTCGGCGCCCGATCAAAGCAAGAGCAATTGCGGACAACAAGCTCGATTTACCCGTCGAGTTTTCCCCGAGAATCATCAATGAGGGAGTACCCGACCGCTCTGAGCGAATTGAACGCAAATACAACTCCAGCCTCTCAATCGCTTTAAAATTTGATACTTCGATTCGAGATATTTCCCGATCGATCGCCTGATACCCCGAGATTGCCAGACTGGGGGTTCGTTCAAATACAGATCCAGCGAATTGATCTTGTGTGGCAAATTGAGCTTGATGATCTGCATCTTGTATTTGCTTCTCAACAGTCTGTATTTGAGATCGTCGTCCTTGATCCGCTTCGCGCCATACATCAAGGAACCGACGAACAAAAGCTTCGCCATTGCCCTTGATGGGAGGCTCTGCCACGCGCCAAGCGGAATCTACACGCTTAAGAATCCCCTGAAGGAAGCCCGCATGAGCAGCATCGTTGAATAGCAAGCTCTCCAGGGAAATTAATGCATAATTCGGATCATCTGATTTAAGAAATTCAAATACTCGCCTGACAAGCCCCTGTCTGTCATACACCAAATCCTCTCGATTCAGCTGAAACACCTCAGCCGTCTCTTCACCGCGCTCCGTTGCGGGTAGGATATTCCCGTCATATAAAAATCGCAGATGCTTTGCCGGATCATCCGTCGCTGGATCAAGAAGCAGAGATTGCTCCTGCTGAACCACATCATCAAACGAAGCTAGATAAATTGCTCTATTTCCTGAGACCGGAAATTTACTGCCTTTCGATTTCAAGCAAAACGAGCAGGCGTAAAATATATTGCGCCACTCAAATGCCAGCCAAAGATAGTAATCTTTATCCGAATTCGCACCGCCGCCCGCAAATCTGAGCGGCCGCAAATGAAGTACCTGACCATCCTCGTCAGCCTTAGATTCGCAGAAGGCGCATTTTCCAGAAAAAACATGCCAGAGATCACGTCGAAATTCGTGGTTGAAGAAAATATCATCATTAAGACCATCTCGACGCTGAAGACGATCCCTTCTATCCCGACGCAGATAATCCAGTATCTTTTTCTTTTCCTCCAACACCTGCTCTGACATTAGCAAAGAAGGCGGTTCGATTGGGCGTGAAATTCGGCGCATTGGTTTCCCCTATCTACGAACTGTCCCTCGCAATCAACACGAAACTACAGCCGCAGCAATGTCTTAAGTTCTTCTTTGGTTTGGTTGATTCCAAGTGTATCAGTCTGGTGCGCCGGCATTCACAATAGATACAAGTTACATGCGCGGATACAAAGATCGTTGCTTTCGGAGGTCGTCTCACCCGATGGGGGAGACTCTCAGTTCGATACACTCAACCTGCGGCGGAGGGCCCGTGTCGCATAGCGCGTGAATTAACTCTGACGAAAGCTGCAGATTATTCACTACCTCAGCGGCCTCCTGCGGGATGACTCTCGCGCTACCGCCATCTGCCAAGGCTTTCCTTGTACGTTGGACGAGCACGGGGAAGCATCACAGAGTTCAGCGCGTCCGGCTGGCAACATCGCCCGGACAGACGACGGACGCGGGATGAATTGACATTTGACGACTCGCACGCGACCGCGTCCGGTCCACGCGGCGGGGACCGAAGTCGCCTGTCGCGACGATGCATCACTGGCCGAGAGATGGTGAAACTTAGAGATCTATCGACGCGTCTTGTACACGCGCTTGAACACGACGCGGCCACCAAACATCTTCTGTATGAGCAGGCTAAGCCCAACAAACACAACCGCGCCCGTGACCCAACCACCTACCGACATAGATTCGGGCAGATGTCGATGCGCTTGATAGCCCGCGAACGCAGCGGCAAGGAGTGCCGCGCCGAAAAGCCCTCGTGCCGGTCCATACTCAACTTCAGCCTGACACCCCGTGCAAACCGTCGCGCCGCGCGGAACCCCAGTGCGGCAGTGAGTACAAGTCATATTGCTCATTATTTTCACGATCTAGGCTATAGAACCACTCGACTGCAAGACGCAGCGAGTCTCTTTAAACGCATAACGACATAAAGGTAAGATTCTTTAGACGAATTCGCAACGCCTCAACATACGAATTTTGGATCGCGCAATTTTTCCGATCAGCAGGCCGATTTTCGAAACAATGCGTCGTCAAGCTGCATGAGCTCAGGCAGTCGGTTCGAGGGTCGGCTGCTCTAAGGCAATCGTATCGACGACGGCCTGCAGTTCGCAAAGCAAATCCGCCTGTTGCGCTTGCAAGTACTGGCGCACCGACTCGTTCTCAAGCAGCCTCCCAAGATAGCCCTTTGCGAGCACGAGGTTGAGCACGTCCTGTCCATAAGTCTGCTCGACCACCTTGTACTGTCCCTGCAGATTGCTCATCTCCCGTTCCATCTTCGCCATTTGCTCTGGGCTCACGCCGGCAAGCTTCCTCGGTTTCTTCCCTTCGATCAACCTTGAGGCCGGTGTCGCAACAAGTAACGCTTCCGCATAAGACACGGACAGGTTGTTCGCTGCCACCATCAGTTCGACGCACTCAACCTGCCGCGTCGGTTTCATCTTGCGTAGAGCTCGCGCGAGCTCCGGCGAAAACTGGCGGTCCTTCAGGAGTTCGGTCGCTTCAGCGCAAATCCCGTCCAGCAATGCCATCCTCTTGATGATCTGCGACACATCTACGGACAGTGCCTTCGCGAGTCGCTCCGGGGACACCCCTCGTTCAACGGCCCGACGAATCATGAAATGCTCCTGGATAGTCGATAGTCGATTGACGCGGTTGTTGTACGTGTAGCTCTCATCGTCCGTAGCAACGAGGCACGACACGGTGTTGTACTGGAGCTCCTGCAACGCGATCAGTCGCAGATGGCCATCGAGCAGGACGTGGTTGCCCGACGCCTGGTCGACCGGCGTCACCGAAAGCGGCTCGATTAAGCCCACCTCTTCGATGGAGCTTCTGATCTGCTTGAACTTTCGCGAGTTCATCATGCCGGCAGGCGTGCGCCGTGATGGCAGGATGCTCGTGATCGGAACAGAGAGTGGTTCCGGAATGAACCCAAGTGCTACGCCGGTCATGCTGGACTCCCGCTCGGCCATACACGTTCTGCCAGATACTTCGGCAACGTCGCCAGTTCCTCAGCGCGCAGCAGGTTGACGAAGTTCTCATCCGCAAATAGCTGCCTGAGGGCGCCGACGACGAACAGCAACCGCTGCTGCGTAAACTCGGCCTTCCGCACCATCGTTTTCTGCCGCTCGACTTCATGCTGATACGTTCGAACGAGGCTCGATGTGGTCACGTCCATCACCTTGCGCGTCATGTTTCGATTCGCCGTGCGGCCGAGCGCTTTCCTCCGCTCGATGACGCGCCGAGCGTCCATCAGCTGGCGCCCACGCAATCTCCCCGATTCATATGCCTCCTGCAGTGCGGCCTGGATCGCCTCATCGTCGTCGCCGGCACCAACAATCGATAACGCTGCGTTCAGCGGGATTCGGCCTTTCTCCACCGCGATCACAAGTCGCTCCTCGCCCTGATGCAGCAGCGTCAGGATTCCCTGCACGTAGTGCTGTGTGAGGCCCGTCTTCTCGGCGATCGCCTTCGGGGCGTATCCGCGTTCCTGCAGTTCGCGTATGCCGGCGAGCAGTTCGAGCGGTCGGCACTGTCGTCTCGCGATGTTCTCCGTCAGGCTCATGATGAACGCGTCTTCGTCGCTCACGCTCACCACCAGCGCTGGTATCGTCGTTTCTCCGAGCGATCGGAACGCCTTCAGCCGCCCCTCGCCACACACGAGCAGATACTTCTCCACGCCACTTGCCGTTGCCCGTGGCGTGACCAGGATCGGTTTCTTCAGGCCGATCGTCTTGATGTTGCTGACGATTTCGTCGAAAACTCGACCATTGCGCTCGCGAGGATTGATCACCTCGATCTGGCTGATGGGGATCATCCGAACCTCGCCGGGCTGTTCACGCTGAGTCATGCTCGTCTCCTCAGCCGAGCACGCTGCGCCATACCGTATAAGTAGTCCAGCGTGTCAAAGCGATAGCTCTCGAACTCGATCGGATTCCAGTCCGCGAGGCTGATACGAGGCTGCCAAAAATCGATGTGCGGCAGCAGGTAGTAGTCGAGCGCCGTCGAGTTGCTCTGGTCCAACCTGACTGCAACGGTGATATCCGGCAGCAGGCTCGTGTCGAACCGGATCTTCCAGCGGTTACGGCCGCTGTTGCGCACCTGACACCGTGACAGCACGATGCAGGCAGTGAACTCCCGATTCACGGTCAACAGGTCCGTCGCCGGATCACGCGATACCGATCCGCCGAGATCCGCGATCTTCTTTTCGGTCTCGGCAACGATCTCTGGGTGCAGTTGCCGAATGAAGCGATTCGTTTCGATATAACGATAGTCACGTCCTGGCGTGAAGCCAACCGTCTGATACGCACGAATCAAGCTACCGAAGCGATACACATACACCGAGGTGGACGGCATGCCCTCCGTTTCGTCGATCACAACGCCCGATAGAAAGCCTCTGCTTCGGTACAGGTTTCGCAGACGCTCGATAAGCTCCTCGCTCGAGTAGCGCCGGGCGCGCGCCCGCATGATGCCCTGCGCGGTATAGAACGTTTCGCTCGGCACGATGGGTTCGAACGCACCCTCCTTGCGTATCCACATCTCCGACGGATTCGTGACGCGAGATTTCTTCAGCTTGAACGACACACGGTTGTAGACGTTGTTGCCGATGTACTTTTCGTTAGTGAGCACCTCGCGAATAGTTGCCCGAGTCCAGGGACGCCCAAGGTCCGTCTGAACGTTCATGCCGTTCAGGCGTGCGGCGATCTCGTGCTCATTGAGTGACTCATTGATGAACCAGCTGTAGATGAGGTTGACGATACGCACCTCGCTGTCCGGGCCCGGCATTAGAATGACGCGGTCCGTCTGCAGGCACTTGTGTTGGCCGCGTTGCAATTCCCCTTTCATGAGGCCATGCTCGTCCACGAGGATCCGGCGTAACGCATAGCCTGCAGGGCCGCCTTGCCGGAAACCGAGCTCGATCAACCGACACTGGCCGGCGAAGACCTTCGCTGACAACTCGCGGCTGTACTCTCCGGCCATCGCGCGCTTCACGCCTTTGACTATCGTCGAAACTGGCGAGCCGTCGTTCTCGAACTGCTCGGCGCAATAGGCGACCTGGATGCCAGCGCGCCGGCAGATGTACTCGTAATAGGCACTTTCGTCTGCATCCTGGAATCGTCCCCAGCGGCTTACGTCGTAGACGAGGATCACCTGGAAATCGGCCATGCCGGTTTCCACGTCCCGGATCAGCTGCTGCAGCGCTTGGCGCCCATCGATGCGCAAACCACTTTTACCCTCGTCGGCGTAGGTCCGTACGATCTCGAGATCGCGACGAGCAGCGTAGTCGCGAATGCGATCACGCTGATTCTCCGTCGAGTATTGCTGATGCTCCGTCGACATCCGAACGTATTCAGCAGCCCGCATCCTGCAGGCCTGCTCGTCAACGGATTCGCATGTGCAATCGAGGTCCACGATCCAGCTCCCACTGGCAACCGCCCCTCGCTGCGCCATCCCCGACATCAACTAGGGGATTTGTATCGGCGAACGCGTCGCGCCTTGCAATGACGTCGAATGCGAGCGAGTACACAGCCAAGGTAGCAGGCCATAGACCCTTGTCGTACACGTCATCTCTTTGCAATCACGCCGGAACGGGCCTGGGCTCAGATAGCACGGCGATGTGCACCGTCCACGCGTTCATCTTTGCAACGCCGGCCTCAACCGCGTTGCGCAGGATATAAAACCCAGATGCCAGCGGGCGATGGGCCGGCCACACGTCCATGTTTGCAACAGCACTAGCAGTGCGCCGCGCATTTCGTCGTCGCTGCATCGCGCAATTGCGATCGCGATAGGCCGGGTGCGTCTCGCGGTAGTGCCGCCAGTAGTCAGGATGTCGGGCCCGCCAGCTGGCCTGGGCGCGGATCTGATTCTCGCGATAGTCGGGATCGACTCGCATGCGCTGGTGCTGCCACGCACGCCGGCGAGCACGCTGGCACGCCTTGGCCGAGCAGAAGCGTTGATGCGGGATATGTAAGAGCGGAGTGAAGGGTGCGCCGCAGGCGGCACAGATCCGATCCGATTTCATGGCCGTGCTCCACGGAAGAATTGCAGTGGGGCCGGCCGTGTTCGGGGCCAGGGTCATTTGAAGCCAGCTCACGGGACGCGGCGTCCCACCCTCGCAGATTTTCCCGCTCTTGGAGCCGCTCTTGAGCTTTTTCTAAGTCTGGACCTTCCGAGGTTCGCACGAGCCGCTCAGAGAGCTCGTGGGTTATTGGGGTCGCACCCAAACGCTACTACTTCGGCGCGGAAGTAGACCAGTCGCAACAACTCCGTCGTCGCCACAAAGTGCTTGTGGCGGGCGTCTTCGTAAGTCTTTGATTTTTAGTGTGCGGCGTCTCATCAACTAAGTCGCCCTACGGTAGATAGACGCATATCCTGAGAAAAACGGACCCATAAATTGAGAAATTTATGGGTCTTTTTCATTGATAGCCAAGAGTTAAGAACAATCCATCGAGTTGTCCTACGCCCACCACAGGCAGAAGCGCTCGGCATTCAGTGCGGACCTATCATCGTTCCAGCGCCTGCCGCTCCGCCGCAGAAGCCCGAACTGGAGGTGCCCAGTGCTAACGCGCGCTTCGTAGAGCAGATGCGTGCGAGGCGCAATGCCAGCCTCGGGAAGAATCTCGGCAATCGTTGACGGTGGCGAGCGCAGCCGCGTGGCACGACTTCAGTCCACGCCGCCAGACGAAGCCTGAACTCTCACTTATGAATGCCTCATGCTCGAAGAACTCTACAATCGAATCTCATCCGCGTGCTGCTCTGTCACGGTCTTCCTTGACGACGAGAAAATCAGCGAGGGCTCAGGCTTTGCGTTTCTTCCGAACGGTCAGGTGATTACGGCCGCGCACGTCGTCACCGGGCGGTTCCCGATTCGGCACAGCGATTACATCGACCCGGCGCTAAAAATATTCTGCAAGTTCCAGGGTTTGCCGGTCGCAGAGTATGCGGTCCAGCTTTGCTCCATGAACATAGAAGTCCCGGGATTTTCGCAGCCGGTCCAGCTGGACATCGCGATGCTGAATCCGAAGGAGCCGTTTCCGACGGAGGTTCCTCGGATACCGGTCGTGCTTGGGGATACGCCGCGACTTGGCCAGCGCGTATTCCTGGCAGGCTATTCTGAAGAGCTGCGCCTCCCGTTCGACATTGACCGACTACTCTTGCCAGAGACAAAGGGCGCCGCCGAATTCAAGGCAGCCATGGACAAGGGCTACATGGCCGACATGACGGGCCCGCTCATCAAGCAAGGGCATATCGGCAACCTCAGGCGGATAGTGACGACAGTCTCTGGTCTCGGAACCCTCGAATGCGATGTCATGTATATCGACAACGCAATGCATCCCGGCGCCAGCGGCGGCCCAGTGTTCAACGAGCGGGGCGAGGCTATCGGGATTCTATCTCAGCGCGCTATGACCGCCGTTGAATACGGAGCCGATGGCCGAGCACGCGTGCCATCTGGTTGCACTATCGCTATCGGCCTCAACCCGCTTGCGTTTCTTGGCGGGCAGCCCCACGCCTCTAAATGATTGCGGCCGGCTCGAACAGACTGGATGACTTGGTCGACCGTCGTCTTGTTTAGGCTAGACTGGCGTTTCGCCAGCTCCGGAGGCAACCATGGTTGGCGTCCATTCGAAGAATGCAGAGCTCACAACCGCGCACCTGCGCGCCGTGCGGTGCTGGGTTGCCTCGCTTTGGTTGGCGGCGCAGCGCTTAGCGATGACATCAACTCGGTAGTCGAACGAACGTCGCGCGGTGTCGCGTACATGAAAGGCCTGAAGGTGCACACATGATTGTTCTGGAAGCGAACGAGACCCTCCGCTCAACGTGCGAAGAAGCCCGACATTTCCTGCGGCTCGGTCAGGCGGATAAAGCGGGGTCCGCCTGGTATAAGAGCTTCCTGGACCAGCCCACTGTACGGAGCTTCTTCAAGCGTTCCGTGTTCGGCAAGGGGACCGTGCTGCAGGTCACGGCGATTACTCAGGTCGCGCTCGCGTTCGTGGCTTGCGTCGACGACGAGCCGTCCGAGCTGTTGCCCACTGCCGCAGCTGTCCAGGCAGTGATGAAGCGCGCGGAGGCCTTTGAGTCTTCCCTGCTGGCTGAGACTTCCTTCTGGGTGCCGTCGCAGCTCCAGGCGAGTTTCTTTGGGCAGTTCAAACACCTGCACGATGTAGCATCTGCGGTCAAAACTCGCTCTGCCGGCCGCCCGGCATTCGAGGAACGGCGCACATTCGTCTTGCACCTTGCCCGAGCGCTTTACGAGATGTGCGGAGACTATCCGAACAAGTTCATCGCTACGGTGGCTGCGCGTGTTTGGGAAGACACCGAATCGCGCGCCGTCCGGAAAATCCTGACCGATGTCGAGCGAGCCTCCATCGCGCGTTACGTAGACGATAAACGGCGTCAAACCGCCGAGAGCGAGAACCTCGCGCACCTCGTGATTGCACGGGCAAGCATTCCGCCGAAGATGCTCCCCGCGGTCGCGCTGCCGCAGACAACCAGCGAGATATTCCAAGCGATGCTTGCGCTCGCCCAGCGCATTCCGGATGAGACTGACAGGATTGTCGCAGTCGACCACCTGGACATGCTCCGTCGCGAAATCGGTTTGGAGCCTGACCATCCCGCCGAATAACAGGCGGCCCAAATAGGCTCAAAAATGGCCGAATTTTGGCCGGACGATTCGGCGCTCGATTAGTCAGGTATTTCGGTAGCTACGTTTTGAAGCATGTGGCCAACAATGGACCTCATCCCCACTACGTTAGCGTCGAATGCACAAGCAAAACGGACGGCTGGACCATTCATTGTTCAGCAGCATCATCGCCAACTGGCCTGAGAACACCGCTGCGCATCAGCGCGCCCGCCTGCTCGAGGCGATGAAGATGTGCGGTGGCGTAACAACGTTGGAGGCGGTGCGGTTTCTCGACATCGTTGACCCGCGGCCGCGGATTGTGGAGCTCCGCAAGGAGGGATACAAAATTGCAACCCTGTGGAGCCGTCAGCCGTCCGAGTGCGGGCGGATGCACCGGGTCGGGGAGTATGCGCTTGTGAACAGCCGTCCCACGGCAGCATTCGGTGGACGGTCGGACATGCCGCGCACCGACTCCGGCCGGCAGATGACTCTTGCGTTGCAAATTTGAAGACCGGCTGCCAGCGACTCGTTATTTGTCCGGGTCGTGCCGGAGATAGCCAATCATGTGGCGAACTTTGTAGGGCAATCCCGTGCCGGCGTGGGGCGCAGCTGTCGAGAATGCAAGCCCTGGCCTAGTCGCGTCCTCGCGGTCGCATTCGATGCCCTGCTCGCTTTCCAGATACTTGGCCGATTGCTCCGGACGCGATTTTGCGTCTTTGTAATTCTGCAGGTAGATGAGGATGCCACCGGCGTCCGCATGAGGCTAGCCCAATTTCCGTCCCAGTCTTAGCTGGAAAATTCCGGCTCGGAGCACCCCTCTCCGTAGATCAGAACTCGACATAAGATACCGACTGCGACGCCACCAACTTCGGCGGCGTTGGACATGCGCACCGACAGAGGTCGTCACTAAGCGCCGACTGCCGACCATCCGGCCCGGTGCTCGAATGGCGCGGGCCGTCGCATACGATCATGCCAACTGTCTTGCACACCGGGCACCACACCTGATCGTGCTCGTACGCTTGTTCGCGATCGTGCAGTATGTCCCGTGCGTCACCTCCCTGCACGATGCCACCGACTGTCGTCATGTCACCTTTTAGGATATCAAATCGCCTCACGGCACGCCCCTCCTTAAACCGCACCGGGCCGCAGCCTCAAGCTGTTCAGCAATGTATCCCACGCCTGTAATGCCCGCGCTTCATCGACCGGAGAGGTTCGCTCTTCAGCCGGCATATCGTGACTACTGATATCTCCGAGAATCATTTGAATCGAAGTATGTGGCTTCGCCAGCGTACTCGGGTCACCCGGGGCAAGCAAAGAGAAGCGGTATTCGGTAACCCCTCCGTCTTTAGCTTCAAACAGTACTTCTTCCGCTTCGATGCCCGCGACTTTGCGATGGCCTTGGCGCAAAATACGGTAGTGTGCACCGATACTATCCAATTTCGCACGCAAATCAGGCAAGGTCTTCAGGAGCGAGGCGGAAGGATCGCGGTCTTGACTAACTGAATCGCGCATCTGAATCACTAGCAGTGCCGGGCGACTTTCCGGCATCAATGCGAACGACTGGGTAACCTCCTCAGAGTAGGTCGACGAACCAGTCACGATTCCACCATCAATACAGAATCCTGACTCTGTCGGTACCGACCAGTTGTCACGGCTCTTAATTCGACGGTACGTGTCCTTATAGATCTCCTCAGCCTGTCCCAGCGCCTCTGCCCCAATTCCACCAACAGTGTGAAAAAGATTCCCACCATCCAACAAATAGCCCTCGGTCTTGAAATCAAGCCCCGATTTTGAATAATATTCCTGATAGACAAATACCGCCGAATCATTTCGTGGACGCAACTCCTTCTCCAACCACGAATGATTAATCTTGACACCAGTTCCGGGATTTACTCGCTGCGAACCATTCAACCTCGAGCTCAAGAGCTTTACCTTCGAATCGTATTCGGCTGCCGAAGAATTATGTTTAACATCAATCTTTTCACCGCGAAATTCGTATGATTGATTCGATATTTCGCTCGCCACCGGGCGATCAAAGACAAAGCGACCGACACACCACGGTCGCGACTTGGACAACAAAGGATTAGTCACTGCCGACTCCCCCGAGAAGACAACTGAGCAGGCACACATACCTGCAACAATTAACGAAATAGTAGCGACACGTCTCAGCATTTCGGCTCCGGTGCATTCCAGGCAATCTGCACAATACTATAGAGCACCGACCAACGCGTCCACGGGTGATCGTAACTAAACTGATGTTGATACCCGCCTTGCTCGAAAACCATCTGTACACCTTCGGCCGGACCGCCGCCCACACCCGGCTTAAGGCCACGGGCCTGCGCACGAGCTGACCAGACCGGCACTGTTCCGTCTCCCGGAATGATACCGTTTCGACTTTTTTCCAAATCCTGATTTGGGCCACCGGGCAACGATGCAGTTCTCTGGACTTGAAACTCGATTGTTAGTTTGCGAGATTCCAGATGGATACGCAAAATCCCATCACGAGAATCAAACAATGGAGTAGCGGCAAGCAACTCCTCTTCCGTTACCCCTGCTGGGATGTTTCCGGTCCACACTGCATTCCCCCACGCCAAAAGCTTGTCGAGCACCTCTCCTTTCTCGATAGTTTGTTTTCCGGCGCTCTTTTCAGGCGGGCTGCCTTGCAGCTTAGGATCGAGTGCTCCATTCGCATAGGCAGCATACGTATTACCATGATACTTGTTGATAATATTTCTCTGATTCTCAACCGCCTTAGACAGCGTGTCTTTGAAATTTCCCAAGACCGTCTTATTAATTTTATTCTTTTTAAGCCTATCCTGAACAATTCCAGCCGGATCTAGCATTGACGCGTCCGGAACGAGTCCATACCATTTTGAGCTTGTATATATGTCATCATATGCATTACCGGCTTTCGGCAGTTTAACAACTGGATCTCCATTTATTCTTGCAAATATCCACCATGGCTCACCGTTGTTGTAATCTGGCATCGGCAACAGTTCGAGTGGCCCCGGCGCATTCGCCGTCACCGCAACAAACTCATTTTCATTTCTTCCCATCAACGCAGCATTCTTATATCCGTCTTGCGTGATAAATGTGGAAGGACCCTCGGTCTCCGCTCCCACCCTAAATCGCTTCGCCGCCAATGGTGCCCCAGTCGCCGGTTGCACGCCATGAAACACCCCATGCATTAAATCCGCCGCACCATGCATCGCAATTGCCATGCGTGCCACTAGTCCGCCCATCGAATGAGTTACGATTATCGCCTTACCGCTATGATTTTCTGCGATAATTTCCTTGATTCCCATCAAGTGTGTTTTTTTCTTGGATTTTGGATTGAAATAATCTGTACTTTCAATCACCTGCCTGGCGGAATCCGAATTCGATTGAAGCCAGTTATATCCAATCGCATACACTCGATATCTGAATTTCGTAAAATGATCAAATTTTGTCGAATCAGCCTCGATAGGTGCTCCGTTACCAAAGCCCCCGTATTTCTTCGGATCAGTCCCAAGTACCGGATGAAGCGCCCACTTCTCGCCAGTTGGATCAGGAGTGATCCACGGACCGAGTATTTTCCCAAAAAACTTCGGCGAGTTCAGCGTCTGCTCGAGCCATAAAAGAAACGGGTGGTAGCTCCAGCGATGTACTGACCCCCACCCTCTTCGCCGCGCTTCGTCTTCACTGATTGTCTTTCCATCCCCGACGTTGATGGGGCCAAGCGTAGTGACGGCCGCCTCTAACGGATTGAATTTTGTCTGGCGCTCGGCCGCATTTTGGTGGTAAGCACCATATAACCAAGGCGCTGCGGCTGCCTTCGAACCTGTAGTATCCGCATTCGGCGGAAAAAACATTTCGTCGCCTGTATTTTTGTTGACCAACAGCGTGCCCATTACTCCCGGAATGAAAATCACCGGGATGATGGGCCGGACATCACACAGCAACTCCTTTTGCCGCGTATCACTCGCGGGGGTGAGCGTAAATTTTCCGAAAGACGAGCCGTCAGGCGCCGTGTGCCCCATGAGTTGCACAACATCCTGATCGAAGTCGTTATTGAACGGCGAAACTACGTTTGGATTACCTACCGGATTGGTGCCCATAGCATTCGCAAAATATGTTTAGATCTGTCAGACAATGTTATTGAGTATCGCCACCCGCGTCCGGGGTTCGCCTCAATGCATGCAGCATCAGTGATTCAACGTCATCGCTTTTTTGCTCGGCGACATGGCCCAGTTCGTTTGTCGTCCCGGTCAGGCGTGTACCGTCCCCGCGGATCAGTTCATACGGATGGTTTTTCAGCACCTCGCCCGTGAGGCGATCTCGCAGCACATACGGATCGTTGAACTTGGCTTGCGGCAGACTGTTCATATGCTGCGCAATCGAGCTCGGCCCCTGACGGCTGAGCGACGCCGATTTGATCGTGCGCGGACCTTGCGTGCCGTCTTCAATGCCA
>NZ_PQMX01000065.1:0-34123 GCF_004368385.1 Burkholderia sp. B10
CCGCCGCCGTTCGTGCCGCCGCCTGAAGTGCCGGTGCAAGCGCCGCCGCAGGCGACGATCACGCATCAGTCGGCACCAGTGCAGTCCGCGCCGGCCGTGCAAGCGCCCGTCATCGCACCGCCCGCACCTGCCAAGCCGGTCAGTCACGAAGTGGGCGTCGTCTGCCCGAATTCGGACACGATCCGCGCATCGATGCAGTACCCGAAGGAAGCGCAGGAAAACAACATCACCGGTGACGTGACGATCGAGTTCGTCGTGGATGCGGAAGGGAACATCACGAACGAACGCGTGGCCCAGTCGGCCGACCCCGTGCTCGATCGTGCCGCCTACAACACCGTGAAGCGGTTCAAATGCGTGGCGCAAGGCCAGGCAGTACGGGTGCAGGTGCCGTTCTCGTTCAACCTGAATTGATGCAGTGGGCGGTCCGGCGGGAGCCGGACCGGAGAAAACCGGCCTGAAATTTAATCATAAGTTATACGAAAGAATCGGAGTGGGTTATGACCAAGCGTTCTCTGGCCGCGCTGGCGGCAAGCCTGTTGATGTCCGTCGCCGCGATCGACGGGCTCGTTGCACCGCAATTCGCTTACGCGCAAGCGAGCGGATCCGCGGCGGCATCCGATGCGTCGACACAGGCTGCGGCGCCTGCGCAGGCGCCTGCCGCCGCCGAGCCGGCACCGCCGCCGGCGCCTGCCGCCACCGAAGCGGTCGAGAATCCGTACGGGCTCGGCGCGCTATGGAAGAACGGCGACTTCGTCGCGCGCTTCGTGCTGATCCTGCTCGTGATCATGTCGATGGGCAGCTGGTACATCATGGTCACGAAGTTCGTCGAGCAGTTGCGGGCGAACCGCCGCGCGAAGCTCGCCGACGCGCAACTCTGGAGCGCGCCTTCGCTGGCGGAGGGCGCGAAGCTGCTCGACGAGGCATCGCCGTTCCGCTTCATCGCCGAAACGGCGATCGAGGCGGGCGAGCATCACGAGGAGGCATTGCTCGAAGCCGTGGACCGCAACACGTGGATCGACGTGTCCGTCGAGCGGTCGATCACGAACGTGTCGAACCGCATGCAGGACGGGCTCGCGTTCCTGGCGACGGTCGGTTCGACCGCGCCGTTCGTCGGGCTGTTCGGGACTGTCTGGGGCATCTATCACGCGCTGACGGCGATCGGGATCGCGGGCCAGGCGTCGATCGACAAGGTCGCGGGCCCCGTGGGCGAGGCGCTGATCATGACGGCGATCGGCCTGGCAGTCGCGGTGCCTGCCGTACTCGGCTACAACTTCCTCGTCCGGCGCAACAAGTCGGTGATGGAGCGGGTCCGCAACTTCGGCGCCCAGCTGCATACCGTGCTGCTGGCCGGCGGCAAGCGTGCCGCTCGCGCGCCGTCGCGTGCCGCGTCGCTCGTGAACTGACCGGCTGACGGAGGCGCGCGATGGGCATGAACGTCGGGCAGGACGAAAGCGACGAGGTGATCGCGAACATCAACACGACGCCGCTCGTCGACGTGATGCTGGTGCTGCTGATCATCTTCCTGATCACGATTCCGGTCGTCACGCACACGATCCAGCTGCAGTTGCCGAAGGAGGTCGTGCAGCCGCTGCAGACGACGCCGAAAAGCGTCGAGATCGCGGTGAACCGCGACGGCGATTTCTTCTGGGGCGAGCAACTGGTGGATGCGTCGACGTTGCTCGCGAAGCTGAAGGGGGCGTCTCAGCAGCAACCGCAGCCGAGCGTGCACGTGCGGGGCGACCAGAACACGCGCTACGAGTTCATCGGCCGGGTCGTCACGATGTGCGAGCGGGCCGGTATCGCGAAGGTGTCGTTCATTACGGAACCGCCGGCGCGGGGTGGTTAGCCTTGCAGGGGAACAGCATGCGCGCCGATTCCGATTGACCGCGACGCATGGAATCAGCGCGAGCATCGACAGGAGCAGACGATGGGAATGAACGTGCCTTCGGGCGGGGGCGGCGGCGAGCCGGACGTGATGGTCGACATCAACACCACGCCGCTGATCGACGTGATGCTGGTGCTGTTGATCATGCTGATCATCACGATCCCGATTCAGATGCACTCGGTGAAGATGGATCTGCCGGTGGGCAACCCTCCGCCGCCCGCTACGCCGCCGGAGGTCGTGCAGATCGACATCGACTTCGACGGCACGACCACGTGGAACGGCGCGCCGGTGCCGGATCGCGCGGCACTCGAGGCGAAGCTGACGACGGTCGCGCACGAGCCCGTGCAGGCGGAGATCCATCTGCGGGCGAACAAGCTGGCGCCGTACAAGGACGTGGCGGCCGTACTGGCGTCCGCGCAGCGTGTGGGCGCGACGAAGATCGGCTTGATCGGAAACGAGCAGTTCATGCAATGACGGAACAGGCCGACCGATGAACCAGCGACGATGGAAACGGATGATGGCGCTGACGGCGCTCGGGGCGGCCTGCGTGCTCGGCCGGCCGGCGTGGGCGGCCGACACGTTGCGGCCCGATGTGGCGAAGCCGCTGGCGGCGGCGCAGGACCTGTATCGCGCGCACAAGTATCGCGACGCGCTCGGCAAGATCGCGCAGGCGGCCGCCGTGCCGAATCGCACGCCGTATGAAACCTACATGGTGGAAGCGACGCGCGGCGCGGCGGCGATGGCGGCCGGCGATACCGGCGTGGCCGCGCAGGCCTACGAAACCGTCCTGAACTCGGGGCGCCTGTCGGGCGCGGATGAGCAGCGGACCACGGCGGCGCTCGCCGGGATCTATTTCCAGCAGAAGAACTATCCGCAGGCGATCCGCGTCGCGCAGCGCTACCTGAAGGCGGGCGGCACGGATCCGGACATGCGCACGCTGCTCACACAGTTGTATTACCTGTCGAACGATTGCAGCCAGGTCGTGAGCCAGTTGAAGGCGAGCACGGAGGCGCAGGCGCAGGCCGGCCATGCGCCCGACGAAGGGCAGTTGCAGATGCTGGCGACCTGTGCGCAAAAGAGCAAGGATGCCGGTGCCTATCGCAGCGCGCTCGGCATGCTGGTCGCTTATCATCCGAGCCCCGCGTACTGGGCGGACATGATCTCGGCCATTCGCGGCAGCCCCGGCTACCTGTCGTCGCTCGACCTCGACATCTACCGGTTGCGCAGGGCGACGGGCACGCTGACGACGGCCGACGGCTACATGGAGATGACGCAGCTCGCGCTGGTGGCAGGAACGCCCGCTGAAGGCAGGCAGGTGATCGACCAGGGATTCGCGTCCGGTGTGCTCGGCAAGGATGGGCAGGCGAACCGCGAGAAGCGGCTGCAGGCGCTGGCTGCCAAGCGTGCGCAAGCGGGTGCGGACGCAGCCAATCCGGTGGCGCCGCTCGATGTCGGCATGAATCTGGTGTTTGCGGGCCACGCGGCGCAGGGGCTGTCGACGATGGAGCAGGTGATCGCGAAGGGCGGGCTCGAGCATCCCGATGCGGCGCGGCTGCGGCTCGGCGAGGCGTACTACGTGGCGGGCCAGAAGGCGCATGCGGTCCAGGTGCTGCGCACGGTGAAGGGTAACGACGGCTCGGCGGATCTGGCGAAGCTGTGGATCGCGGTGGCCTCCCGGTAGCGCGACGTAAGGGCACGACGGCGTGCGACACGCACGCGATCGACGAGCAGCGTAGCGCGGCAGAAGGACCAGCCGTCGAAGGTCGGACATGAAGATGGAAAGGGGCGATCTTGTTGATTAGCAAGGCGAATCAAATTTGCGAAACATCCGATGACGGGCGACGACGGCGCCACGCCGCACCACGCGCCGGCTGCCCGCGGCAGCGCGCGGCCGGGTATCCCGCCGAGCCGGTCGCGTCATCGCATCGGTCAAGGATCGACGACATCAAACCAGTTTCGACTGCGAGGCCCCGCACTTCCATGACTGTGTCCGCTGATGAGTCGGTTCTGGTCGCCGTATCGCTAGGCAACAAGATCCGGGCGCTGCGCCAGCGTCTGAAGCTCACGCTCGACGAAACGGCCGGGATCGCAGGCATTTCGAAGCCGTTCCTGTCCCAGGTCGAACGCGGGCGCGCGACGCCGTCGATCACGTCGCTGGTCCGGATCGCGCAAGCGTTGGGCGTCACGATGCAGTACTTCATCGACACGCCGACAGAAGCGCGTTCGGTATGCCGTGCGCACGCGCTGCAGTATTTCCAGTTCACGAACTCGGCCAACCTGTTCGCCAAGCTGACGAACCCGGCGGATGGCCGCAAGCTCGACGCGATTCTCGTCAGGATGCCGGCGGGGCAGTCGCCGTCCGAGATAACGACCCATGCGGGCGAGGAATTCGTCTACGTGATGCGCGGGCAGGTCGCGCTGACGCTCGAGGATTGCACGTTCACGCTGAACGCGGGCGATACCGCGCATTACGAATCGACGGTGCCGCATGCGTGGCACAACACGGCCGACGAAGAGGCGGTGATCGTCTGGGTTGGCACGCCGAGGCTGTTCTAGCGGAGGCGGCAGGCGCCGCACGCCGCGACGCAGAAGAAGTATCCAATCGATGGAAGGCAGCACGCAGTACGCAGTACGGCCGGCAGACGTCTTCACTGCTCGTCGTCCATCGAATTGGAAGTTGCAGGAAGTGCGCTCATTACATGTAGTAAGTATTGCGAATAAAAACGTTAAGAGACGGTGATGCCGAGTGGCACGGGTGCCCGAGGCCGATCCGTTCGAGTCGTGGCAGTCGAAAGGGTGGCTATGGCGGGGTCCGTTACACGGGCGCCCAGGACGCGCAAGGAACTCACAAAGTTCCGGCGTGCAGCAGGTGGGGTCTTACTACGAGCGAGAGGGAACAAGATGAAGCAGAAAGTTTTGGCGTTGGCCATCAAGAGGATAGTCTGGGCGGAGCTGGCGTTGACGGCCGTGCTGGTGCCGCCGGCGTTCGCCCAGAGCCAGCCGGCGCCGGGAGCCGCATCGATCGCGGATGCGGTCGCGAACGGCGCACCCGTGACCGTTTCGCAGGCGAACGGCACGGCGGGCGCTGTCGCTGCCACGGGTGCCGCGGCATCGGGTGCGGCAGCCGTGGCGACGCCGGCCGCGCCCGGCGCGAACGGACAAGGCAAGGTCGCGCAGATCAAGCGATTCGAAGTGACGGGTTCGCTGATCCGGCAGGCCGACAAGGTCGGCTTCAACCAGGTGCAGACCATCACGAGCAAGGACATCCAGAACAGCGGTCAGACCAACGTCGCTGATTACCTGCGCAGCACCTCGGCGAATTCGGCAAGCAGCTGGAGCGAAGGTTCGACGAACAGCTTCGCGCCGGGCGGCGCAGGTATCGCGCTGCGCGGCCTCAGCGAGAAATACACGCTGGTGCTGATCGACGGCATGCGGGTGTCGCCGTATGCGTTCGCCGTGAACGGCAGCGATCAGTTCTTCGACCTGAATACGCTGCCGCTCAACATCATCGACCGCATCGAAATCGTCAAGACCGGCGCGGTGTCCCAGTATGGTTCGGACGCAATCGCGGGCGTGGTGAACATCATCACGAAGAAAAACTTTCAGGGCCTTGAACTGGGCGGCAGCTACGGTGGTGCGACAAACGGTGAAGGCGGCCAGGGCACGACGCAGTTCAGCATCCTCGGCGGCATCGGCGACCTGAACGCCGACCGCTTCAACGTGACGGCGGCGCTCAGCTACTACAAGTCGAACGGCATCTCGATCGCCGATCGCGACACGACGCAGAACCAGGACTTCTCCAATTTCCCGGGCGGCCTGTCGAACCAGAACGTGTCGTACTGGCGTAATCCGACCACCGGCGCGAAGGTGCCGCTGAGCCCGTGTCCGAACGGAGGCCAGGCCGTGCCGGGCACCTCCGTCGCGCAGGTCAACGGTCCGGGCACGGTCTGCGCAAACAACACCGCGTACGCATCGTCGCTGTCGCCGTGGACCGAACGCCTCAGCGCGAAGGTGCACGCCGACTTCAAGATCAGCGACGCGATGCAGGCGTTCGCCGATCTCTGGGAAAGCAACAATACGACGGTCACGAACAATTTCGTCGGCCGCCTCGGCAACAGCACGCAGACCTACGATTCGGCGACGGGCGGTCTCAACCCGATTTCGAACCTCGTGCCGGGCAGCAACCCGTATAACCCGTTCGGCGTGCCGGCCAAGCTGGTCTACTCGTTCCCGGCCACGCAGTCCGTGCACACGAGCTCGAACTTCTGGCGTGCCGCGACGGGTGTGAAAGGCTCGTTCAGCACGCCGCGCGTGGGCGATTGGGATTGGACCGCGTCCTACACGCATTCGCAGAACACGGTGTCGAACAACTATTCGAACCTGATCAACGCGGCCGCGCTGGAGAACATCGTCCAGAACGGCGTGTTCAACTTCGCCAATCCGTCGTCGACACCGAACGGGTTGAACGGCCTTTACGGAAGCACGTCGACGCAGGCCATCACGAAGCTCGACGCTGTCGATGCGACGCTGTCGACGCCGAACCTGTTCACGTTGCCCACGGGTAACGTCGGCCTCGGTCTCGGTACGCAATTCACGCACCAGAGCCAGTACATCGGTACAGGCGCGGACTACGTGAACGGCACGTTCATCCAGCCGTCGCTGCAATCGGTCAACGGCGAGCGCAACGTCGCGGCGGTCTACTACCAGATCGACATTCCCATCCTGAAGAACCTGACGTTCAGCCAGTCGGGTCGCTACGACCACTACAGCGACTTCGGTGGCGCGTTCTCGCCGCGCTTCGCGTTGCGCTTCCAGCCGATCCGCGAGCTGACGGTGTACGGTTCCTACAACCGCGGCTTCCGCGCACCGACGCTGATCGAAAACACTTCGTCGAGGACCTACAGCGCGCAGGGCGCGGTCGATTCGAACGATCCCAACAACCCGAACGCATACAACCTCGTCGAGGAAGTGCAGGCCGGTAACAGCAAGCTGCAACCGGAGCGCACCAAGAACTACAACATCGGCTTCCAGCTGTCGCCCACCCGCAATACCGATTTCGGCTTCGACTGGTACAAGATCCACATCGACAACGTGATCGGCACGGAAGACATCCAGACGGTGGTCGACCAGAACGATCCGTCGAAGGTGATCCGTAACCCGAACGGCTCCATCGCGTATGTGGTGCTGCCGTATATGAATCTGTCGTCGCTCGACACCGACGGCTTCGAGACGACCTTCCGCCAATCGGTGTCGACCAAGATCGGTACGTTCACGCTGTCGGGTGACTGGGCCTACGTATGGCACTTCAAGATGCCGGTGGGCGGCGAGACGACCGACTTCGCGGGCAACAACGGTTCGCTGAACGAGCCGTTCGGCGGCAGCTTCCCGCGCTGGAAGGGCAATACGAGTCTGAACTGGAACTACCACAACCAATGGAATGCGACGTTGACGTGGATGTTCACGGGACCGTACAGCCAGGCCATCCTGTCGCCGGGCCAGTATCCGAACATGCAGGACAGCGTGGCTTCGTACAGTCAGTTCAACCTGATGGTCAGCTACACCGGCTTCAAGCATTGGACGATCTACGCCGGCATCGACAACATCTTCAATCGTGCGCCGCCGTTCGACCCGGTCTTTATGAACGCGAGCTACCAGACGGGCTATGACACGTCGCTGTACACGTATGTCGGTCGATTCGCGCAGATCGGCGCGACCTACAAGTTCTGATGCTGCAATCGGTTTGAATGGCACGCGATGGGCCGCTCCGCTTCCCTTTACCCGCCGGGAGCGGCCCTTTCCGGCCTGACGCCGTTATGTGCGATCCGGCGGCGTCGAGCCGTTGCGACAACCATACTGAATCCGTGCCGGCAGCCAGCCGGCGCATCCCTGGACAAGCAGAAGATGAGACTTGTAACGTTGCGTTTGCCGCACGCGCCGCAATCGGTTCGCTTTGCGCTGCGGGCCGGCCGGCAACGCGGGCGAATCGCTCGCATCGCAGCTGCCGTGTGCGTGGCGTCGACGCTGAACGCTTTCGCGCCTTCGGCCGCCGAGGCCGCCAACGCGATCTCTCAATACGATCAGCCCAAGTACTCGGCCAACTTTACGCATTTCGATTATGCGGATCCCGACGCGCCGAATGACGGCACGCTCAACTTCGAGAACTACGATACGGCCCAGAGCTACGACTCGCTGAATCCCTTCCTGACCCGCGGGTCGCCCGCGCCGGACATCAAGAACCTGATGTTCGACACGCTGATGCAGCGCAGCTGGGACGAGCTGGCGTCCGAATACGCGCTGATCGCCGACGACGTCGAAGTGGCGTCCGACGGGCTGTCGGCCACGTTTCACATCAATCCGGCCGCACGCTTCTCGAACGGCGACGCGATCACCGCGGCCGACGTCAAGTATTCGCTCGACACACTGGCGAGCCCCCAAGCGTCGCCGATCTACAACGCGCAGTTCTCGATCATCAAGCGCGCGGTGGTGGTCGACAGCCACACGATCCGCTTCGAATTCAAGCACGCGGAGCGCGACGCGGCGCTGATCGCAGGCGACCTGCCGGTGTTCTCGCCGAAGTGGGGGCAGCGCGCCGACGGTACGCGCCCACCGTTCGACCAGATCGCGAACGTGCCGCCGATCGCGAGCGGCGCGTACCTGATCGAGCAGCGCAGAAACGACAAGCAGATCGCATACGTGCGCAACCCGCACTACTGGGCCGCGAACCTGCCGTCGCGGCGCGGGATGTTCCGCTTCGCGCGCGTGTCGTTCAAGCTGTATCTCGACCAATACACGGCGCTCGAGGCGTTCAAGGCCGGCGATGTCGACGCGCGGATGGAATACAGCTCGACGCAGTGGGCGCGCAAGTACGTCGGCAAGAACTTCCGCAACGGGCTGTTGAAGAAGGGCGAATTCCCGGACGGCCCCGCGCAGATGCAGGGCTTCATGATGAACCTGCGCAAGCCGATGTTCCGGGACGTGCGCGTGCGGCATGCGCTCGCGCTGGCATTCGACTTCGACTGGATGAGCCGGATGATGTTCTACGGGCAGTATCGCCGCACCAACAGCTTCTGGGAGGCGAGCCCGTTCGCGGCGTCCGGCATGCCGAGCGCGAAGGAGCTCGCGCTGCTCGAACCTTACCGGTCGACGCTGCCGGCGGAGGTGTTCGGCCCGATGATCAAACAGCCGTCGACGCTGCCGCCCGGCTCGCTGCGCGCGAACCTCAGGCAAGCCCGCGACCTGCTCGCGCAGGCCGGCTGGCACTATCGCGACGGCGCGCTGCGCGACGCGAACGGCACGCCGATGACGATCGAGATCATCGACGACCAGCCCGGGATGGACCGTCTGATCCTGCCGTACACGCAGGCGCTCGAGACGCTCGGCATCCATGCGTACCTGCACGAGCTCGACAGCGCGCTCTACCAGAAGCGGCTCGACAATTTCGAGTACGACATGACGACCTATATCTACTTGCCCGTGACGATCCCGGGTGCGGAGCTGACACGCCGGTTCGGCAGCGAGGCCGCATCGCAGCCCGGCTCGGAGAACTATCCGGGCGTGAAGTCGAAGGCGGTCGACGCACTGATTCGAGCGGCGCTCACGGCCAGTACGCTCGACGATCTCGAGACGGCCGTGCATGCCCTCGACCGCGTGCTGATCAACCTGTATGTGCTGGTCCCGCAGTACTACCTGCCGAACGCGCGGATCGCGTACAAGACGGCGCTCGGCCATCCGCCAGTCGTGCCGGCTTCCTATCAGTACGAGGACTGGATCATCGACTACTGGTACGTGAAGCGGCCGGCGGCCCAACCCGCTCCGGCGGCCTGACGAGGGAGCTACGATGCTGGCATACATATTGAGGCGGTTGCTGCTGATGATCCCGACGCTGATCGGGGTCGTGACGATCACGTTCGCGGTCACGCAGTTCGTGCCGGGCGGCCCGGTCGAGCAGGTGCTCGCGCAGTTGCGCCACGGCAGCGCGCGCGGCGGGGACGCGGGCGGAGGCGGCGGCGGCTACCACGGCAGCCAGGGCGTCGACCCGCAGCAGATCGAGCAGATCCGCAAGCAGTTCGGTTTCGACAAGCCGCCGCTCGAGCGCTATCTGCTGATGCTGAAAAGCTACGCGACGTTCGACCTCGGGCAGTCCTATTTCGCGCACCGCAGCGTGTGGGCCGTGATCCGCTCGAAGCTGCCGGTGTCGATCACGCTCGGCTTGTGGACGGTGATCCTCACCTACCTGATATCGGTGCCGCTCGGCATCGCGAAGGCGGTGCGCAACGGCTCGCGGTTCGACACCGTGACGAGCGTGCTGGTGCTGACCGGCTACGCCGTGCCGGGTTTCGTGCTCGGTGTGCTGCTGCTGATGCTGTTCGGCGGCGGCACGTTCTGGCAGGTGTTTCCGATGCGCGGGCTCACGTCGGACAACTTCGACGACCTGACGCTGCTCGGCAAGACCCTCGACTATCTGTGGCACATCGTGATGCCCGTCACCGCGTCGGTGGTCGGCAATTTCGCGATCGTCACGATCCTCACGAAGAACACGTTCCTCGACGAAATCGGCCGGCAATACGTGCTGACCGCCCGCGCGAAGGGCGCGCCGGAACGCGACGTGCTGTGGAAGCACGTGCTGCGCAATGCCGCGATCCCGCTGCTCACGGGGCTGCCGGCCGCGTTCGTCGGTGCCTTCCTGAACGGCAACCTGCTGATCGAGACGCTGTTCTCGCTCGACGGGATGGGGCAACTGTCGTACGACTCGGTGATCCGCCGCGACTATCCGGTCGTGCTGGGCTCGCTGTTCCTGTTCACCCTGATTGGTCTGCTGACCAAGCTTATCGCGGATATCTGCTATGTCCTCGTCGACCCCCGTATCCAGTTCAGCCGGCTGGACCACTGATCCGGCCGCCGTCGCGGGCGCGGCGTCGCAGTCGCCGTCGCCGTGGCGACGCACGTGGCTGCGGTTTCGCGCGCAGCGCCTCGGCTACTGGAGCCTCGTGATCTTCGTCACGCTGTTCGCACTCAGCCTGCTGGCCGAAGGATTGTCGAACGACCGGCCGTTGGTGGTGCGCTACGACGGCCACTATTATTTCCCGATCGTGAAGGACTATCCGGAGACACAGTTCGGCGGCGATTTTCCGGCGAAAACGAATTATCTCGATCCGTACATCCGGGCCAAGATCGAGTCGCACGGCAATTTCGCGATCTACCCGCCGAACCGCTACCGCTACGACACGATCGACTATTTCGCGTCGCGGCCGTACCCGGCGCCGCCGTCCGCGAGCAACTGGCTCGGCACCGACCAGTTCGGCCGCGACGTCCTCGCGCGGCTGCTGTACGGATTTCGGCTGTCGGTGCTGATGGCGTTCGCGCTGACGGTGTCGGGCGTCGCGATCGGCGTGCTGACGGGCGCGCTGCAGGGCTTCTACGGCGGGCGCACCGATCTCGTCGGGCAGCGCCTGATCGAACTCTGGAGCGCGCTGCCCGACCTGTACCTGCTGATCATCTTCGCGTCGATCTTCGAGCCGTCGCTGTGGCTGCTGTTCATCCTGCTGTCGATGTTCGGCTGGCTCGTGCTGTCCGACTACGTGCGCGCCGAGTTCCTGCGCAACCGCGCGCTCGACTACGTGAAGGCCGCTCGCACGATGGGGCTGTCGAACCGGCAGATCATGTGGCGGCACGTGCTGCCGAACAGCCTGACGCCGGTGATCACGTTCCTGCCGTTCCGGATGAGCGCGGCGATCCTGTCGCTCACGAGCCTCGACTTCCTCGGCCTCGGCGTGCTGCCGCCGACGCCGAGCCTCGGCGAGCTGCTGCAGGAAGGCAAGAACTACCTCGACGCGTGGTGGATCTCGATCTCCGCGTTCGCGGCGCTGGTCGTCACGCTGCTGCTGCTCACGTTCATGGGCGACGCGCTGCGCAACGCGCTCGACATGCGCGCGCGCGGCTCGGCCTTCGGCGGGGAACAACGATGACCGCGCCCTTGCTGGACATCCGGCGGTTCTCCGCGCACTTCGGCGCGAAAGCCGCCGTGCAGGATCTGAGCCTCGCGGTCGGGCGCGGCGAGCGTGTCGCGCTCGTCGGCGAGTCGGGCTCGGGCAAGAGCGTGACGGCGCTGTCGATCCTGCGGCTCGCGCAGCAGGCGACGCTGTCGGGGCAGATGCTGTTCGACGGCGAGGATCTGCTCGCGAAGACCGAGCAGCAGATGCGCGGCATCCGCGGTGCCGATATCGCGATGGTGTTCCAGGAGCCGATGACGGCGCTCAACCCGCTGTATACGATCGGCAAGCAGATCGCCGAGAGCCTGCGGCTGCACGAGGGGCTGCGCTCGGGCGACGCGCGCGAACGCGGCATCGCGCTGCTGCGGCGTACCGGGATCCCGGAGCCGGAGCGGCGCATCGACAGTTTTCCGCACCAGTTGTCGGGCGGCCAGCGGCAACGCGCGATGATCGCGATGGCGCTCGCGTGCCGGCCGCGGCTGTTGCTCGCCGACGAGCCGACGACCGCGCTCGACGTGACGGTGCGCCAGCAGATCGTCGACCTGTTGATCGAACTGCAGGAGCAGGAGGCGGCCGCGCGCGGGATGGCCGTGCTGCTGATCACGCATGACCTGAACCTCGTGCGGCGCTTCGCGCAGCGCGTGGCCGTGATGGAGCAGGGCGTGCTCGTCGAGACGAACACGACCGCCGCGCTGTTCGCCGCGCCGCAACACGCATACACGCGCCGGCTGCTCGACAGCGCGCCGCAACGCGCCATCGAGCCGGTGGCGGCCGGCGCGCCGACGATCCTCGACGTGCAGCAGCTCGCCGTCGATTACCGCATCGCGACGAAGGGCTGGCGCGGGGTATTCGGCAAGACGGCGTTTCGGGCCGTACACGACGTGAAGCTGAGCCTGAAACGCGGCGAGACGCTCGGCATCGTCGGCGAATCGGGGTCGGGGAAATCGACGCTGGCGGCGGCCGTGCTCGGGCTGCAGCGGCCGGCGTCGGGCGGCATCGAAATCGACGGCATGCCGCTGGCGTCGCTGCGCACGACGCGCGGCCGGCGCACGCTGTACGGCCGCATGCAGGTCGTGTTCCAGGATCCGTTCGGCTCGCTGTCGCCGCGCATGACGGTCGAGCAGATCGTCGGCGAGGGGCTCGCCGTGCACCAACCGGCGGTGGCCGGCGCCGCGCGGCGCGCGCGGGTCGCCGCGCTGCTGCAGGAGGTCGGCCTGCCGGCCGAAGCGATGCTGCGCTATCCGCACGAATTTTCCGGCGGCCAGCGCCAGCGCATCGCGATCGCGCGCGCGTTGGCGGTGGAGCCCGAGCTCCTGGTGCTGGACGAGCCGACGAGCGCGCTCGACGTGTCGATCCAGAAGCAGGTGCTGAATCTGCTGACGCGTCTGCAAAAGAAGTACGCACTGAGCTACCTGTTCATCACGCACGATCTCGCGGTGATGCGCGCGATGGCCCACCGGGTCATCGTGATGAAGGCCGGACGCGTGGTCGAGGAGGGCGATACGCTCGACGTGTTGCACGCGCCGTCCCATCCGTATACGCGGGCGCTGCTCGCGTCGTCGATGCTCGCACCGGATCCGGAACCTGAATCAGAGCGGAGGGAAGGGGATGCACATGATTGACGTGAGTCGGGCGCGGGGCGCCCGTGCCGCCCGGGCGTCGCGCAGCGACGCAGGTTCGATGCGGCGCGACGACGCCCGCCACCGGTCGTTCGGCCCGGCGGCAAGCGCAGTCGCGCCGCTGGCCCTTCGCTGACGCACCGCGATGCCGTCGTTCTTCATCGACCGCCCGGTATTTGCGTGGATCGTCGCGCTCGCGATCGTCGTCGCGGGCGTGCTGGCCATTCCGCAATTGCCGATCGCGCAGTATCCGCGCCTCGCGCCGCCGCGCGTCGTCATCACCGCGGCCTATCCGGGCGCGTCGACCGAGACGGTCGACGGCGACGTCGGCAGCATCATCGAGGAAAGCCTCGACGGCGCCGACGGCCTGCAGTACTACGAGACGAGCAGCGACGGTCACGGCAATCTCGAGATCGACGTGACGTTCGCGCCGGGCACCGATCCGGACATCGCGCTCGTCGACGTCAACAACCGGCTGAAGCAGGTCGAGCCGCGGCTGCCGCAGCAGGTCGTGCAGCAGGGCATCGGCGTGTTCAAGGCGGCCAACACGTTCCTGATGCTCGTCACGCTGACGTCGACCGACGGCACGCGCGACTCCGCGCAGCTCGGCGATTATCTGAACCGTTACGTGCTGCGCGAACTGAAGCGCGCGCCGGGCGTCGGCTCGGCCCAGCTGTGGGACGCCGACGAGGCGCTGCGGGTCTGGCTCGATCCGGGCAAGTTGCGCGAATACGACCTCGGCGCCGACGACGTGATCGCGGCCATCGGCGCACAGAACGCGACGGTGACGGCCGGCGCGATCGGCGATGCGCCGTCCGTGCACGGCCAGCAGCTGACGGCGACGATCGTCGTCAAGGGACAACTGACGACGCCGGAGGAGTTCGGCCGGATCGTGCTGAAGTCGAAGCAGGACGGTTCGGTGGTGCGCGTCGCCGACGTCGCCCGCGTCGAAATCGGCCGCGACGACTATTCGTTCTATTCCCGGCTGAACGGCCGTCCGGCGGCCACCGTCGGCATCCAGCTCGGCCCGCGCGGCAACGCGCTCGAAACCTCCAACGCGATTCGTGCGCGGCTTGCCGCGCTGTCGAAGACGCTGCCGCCGGGCGTCGCGATCGAGATTCCGTTCGACGGCGCGCATTTCGTGACGATCGCCATCCGGGAAGTCGTGCTCACGCTCGCCGAGGCCGTCGTGCTGGTGTTCTGCGTGATGTGGCTGTTCCTGCGCGAGCTGCGCTACACGCTCGTGCCGACCGTCGTGATTCCGGTCACGCTGATGGGTGCGTTCGTCGCGATGTGGGCGTTCGGGCTGTCGATCAACGTGTTCACGATGTTCGGCCTCGTGCTGGCGATCGGCATTCTGGTCGACGACGCGATCGTCGTGGTCGAGAGCGTGCACCGCGTGATGGAGGAGGGCGTGTCGCCGCGCGAGGCGACGCGCCGTGCGATGAAGCGGATTGGCGGGGCGATCGTCGGCGTGACGGCGGTACTGACGGCCGTGTTCGTGCCGATGGCATTCTTTCCGGGCAGCGTCGGCGGCATTTACCGGCAGTTCGCGGTGTCGATGATCGCGTCGATGCTCGTGTCGTCGTTCATGGCGCTGTCGCTCACGCCGGCGCTGTGCGCGAATCTGCTGAAACCGGTCGGCCGTCGCGAAGACGGGGGCCGCCGCGTGCCGCGACGCGGCCTCGGCACGCGGCTGGCCGACCGCTTCGGCGTCGCATTCGCTCGCGCGGAGGCCGGCTATCGGCGCATGACCGTGTCGGCGGTGCGCCGCACGGGCACGGTCGCGGGCATCTACGTCGTATTCGTGGCCGTGTGCGGACTGCTGTACTGGATGATGCCGGGCGGTTTCCTGCCGACCGAGGACCAGGGGCAACTGCAGGTGATGATCCAGTTGCCGGCCGGCGCCACGCAGGCGCGCACGGTCGCGGTCGTGCAGCGCGTCGAGGCGCTCCTGCGGGCGGAGCCGGCCGTCGCGAACGTGACGAGCGTGATCGGCTGGAGTTTTGCCGGCAGCGGGCAGAACGTCGGGATGGCGTTCGTCGAACTGAAGGACTGGGCGCAGCGCGACGTCGATGCGACGACGCTGCGCGATCGTCTCAATCGGCGTTTCGGCGAGATTCTCGACGGCGACGTAGAAGCGACGCTGCCGCCATCGGTGCCCGGCATCGGTCACGCGGACGGCTTCACGTTCCGTCTCGAGGATCGTGGCGGGGTCGGGCTCGACGTGCTGAAGGCCGCTCGCGAGCAACTGGCAGCGCGCGCGAAGGCGGACCCGGCGCTCGCGTCCGTGCATTTCGAGGACTTGCCGGATGCGCCGCGAATCGAACTAGACGTCGACCGCGCGAAGGCGTATGCGCTCGGCGTGCCGTTCGAGCGCATCGCGGGCCTGCTCGGCGGCACGTTCGGCTCGAACTACATCAACGACTTTCCGGCATCGGGCCGGATGCGCCGCGTGATCATCGAGGCGGATCCGGCCGCGCGCGCGACCGACGGGGAGCTGATGGCGCTGACGGTGCCGAACCGGACGGGAGACATGGTGCCGCTGTCGGCCATCGCCGCGCCGCACTGGACGGTCGGGCCCGTGATGCTGAATCGCTACGACGGATACCCGTCGCTCGACATCAGCGGCCGGGCGGCGGCCCACACCAGTTCGGGCGCGGCGATGGCCGAGATGGAGCGGCTTGCCGCGATGCTGCCGGCCGGGATCGGCTACGACTGGGTCGACGCGGCGCGCCAGGAGCGGATCGCCGAACGACAGACGCCGCTGCTGGTCGGGTTGTCGGTGCTCGCGGTGTTCATGGCGCTTGCCGCGCTGTATGAAAGCTGGACGATTCCGCTGTCGGTGCTGACGATCGTGCCGCTCGGGATCGTCGGCGCGGTGGCGGCCGCGCTCGCGCGCGGAATGCCGAACGACGTCTACTTCAAGGTGGGGATGATTACGGTGATCGGCTTGTCGGCGAAGAATGCGATTCTGATCGTGCAGTTTGCGCGCGAACTGGGCGGGCGCGGCGTGCCGTTGCGGCAGGCGGTGGTCGAGGCCGCCGCCGCGCGGTTTCGGCCGATCGTGATGACGTCGATGGCGTTTCTGCTCGGCGTCGTGCCGTTGGTGCTGGCGACCGGCGCGGGTGCGGAAAGCCGGCGCTCGATCGGGACCGGCGCGTTTGGAGGCGTGCTCGCGGCGACGGTGTTCGGGCTGGTGTTCGCGCCGGTGGCGTTTCGGGTCGTGGCGTCGGGTGGTCGGCGTGGCCGGCGTGTGGGGGTGACGAAGCGGGACGACCGTCAGGCCGAGGCCGTTCGCGAGTGAATTCGAGGGCAGCGAACGTCAAGTAGCCATGGCGGCCGACCGCATTTTCTGCAGCTTTTCTCGTTCGACGGAATCGTTTCTCGAGAATTTTTGTTCGTAAGAGCGAAGTTGTAATGCGGCGCGCTTCAGGTAAAGTCCCGCTGAAATCCCCGGTCCGGCCTTGCTAGACGACCGGTCTAATCGTTGCTAAGATACGCCATCATGAATGCATCTTCGGGCGCGGAAGTCCGCCAGCACATCCTGAACATCGCGAAGCCGATCATGCTCCACAAGGGGTTTTCGGCGGTCGGTCTGAACGAGATTCTCGCCGCGGCGGGCATCCCGAAGGGCTCGTTCTACCATTATTTCGGCTCGAAGGAGGCGTTCGGCGAAGCGCTGCTCGAAGCGTATTTCGACGGCTATCTGGCGCATCTCGACAACCTGCTCAAGCATCACGAAGGCACCGGCGCGCAGCGCCTGATGACGTATTGGGGCAACTGGCTACACACGCAGTGCGCGGACGATCTTGAAGGCAAATGCCTGGCCGTGAAGCTCGGCGCCGAGGTGTCCGATCTGTCGGAGGCGATGCGCGCGGTCCTGCGGCGCGGCACCGGCCAGATCATCGAGCGGATCGCGGGCGGCATCGACGCAGCATTGGCCGACGGTTCGCTGCACGGCGTCGACGATCCCGCGCACACGGCCGCGACTCTCTACGAACTGTGGCTCGGCGCAACGCTGCTGGAAAAGATTCACCGCAACCGCAAGCCGCTCGAACACGCGATGCGCGAAACCCGACGGATGCTGAACCTGCCACCCGTCACGGAGGAGGGGACGCAGGTGTGATGCAGGCGCGCACTGGCGCGCCTTGTTTTTGCTCCAACGCTAGACGACTGGTCTACTAAACCGAAATCTCATTGCTCGATCCCGATGGCCGCGGCTTCGCCGACGACGTCGCCGCATCGGCCACCGAACCGATCGTGCCAATCGCAACTGCCAACCCGCACTTGCCAACCTGTTGACGGAGGTTCCCATGCCGCAAAGCAACACAGCAAACCGCAGAATCGTCCTAAACGCGCGCCCGGTCGGCGCACCCACCGCGAATGACTTCCGTGTCGAAACCGCCGACGTGCCGGTGCCCGGCGCCGGCCAGGTGCTGTTGCGCACCATCTGGTTGTCGCTCGATCCGTACATGCGCGGCCGCATGAGCGACGCGCCGTCGTATGCGCCGCCGGTGGCGCTCGGCGACGTGATGGTCGGCGGCACGGTCAGCCGCGTCGTCGCATCGAACCTGCCCGCGTATCGCGAAGGCGATCTGGTCGTCGCGGGCAGCGGCTGGCAGGACTATGCGCTGTCCGACGGCCGCGATCTCATCCCGCTCGGCCGCGACTTCGCGCATCCGTCATATGCGCTCGGCGTGCTCGGCATGCCGGGCTTCACCGCGTACACGGGGCTGCTGAGCATCGGCGAACCGAAGGCCGGCGAAACCGTGGTCGTGGCCGCGGCGAGCGGCGCGGTCGGCTCGGTGGTCGGCCAGATCGCGAAGCTGAAGGGTTGCCGGGTGGTCGGCGTCGCGGGCGGCGCGGAAAAGGTCGCGTACGTCAAGGACACGCTCGGCTTCGACGCCTGCGTCGATCACCGCGATCCGCAATTCGCCGCGCGGCTGAAGGATGCCTGTCCGGACGGCATCGACGTCTATTTCGAGAACGTCGGCGGCGCCGTGTTCGACGCGGTATGGCCGCTGCTCAACGATCACGCGCGTGTGCCCGTGTGCGGCATCATCGCGCATTACAACGACGCGGCATACGACGACACCGCCGTATCGGCCGGCCGCGATCGCGTGCCGGCGCTGATGGGGACGATCCTGCGCAAGCGCATCCGCATGCAGGGCTTCATCATTCTCGACCACTATGCGACCGGCTACGCCCCGTTCCTGAAGGAGATGAGCGAATGGGTCGCGCAGGGCAAGGTGAAGACGCTCGAGGACGTCGTCCCCGACCTCGCCGAAGCGCCGCAGGCGCTGATCGGCTTGCTCGCCGGCAAGAACTTCGGCAAGGTCGTCGTGCGTGTCGGCCCAGACCAGCTCGACTGACACCGCAGCCGCACCTCCACTGCACGCTGGCGTCGCGCAACGCCGGCTTGTGGCATGCTCGTTTCCGTTTCCAAAGGAGTGAAAGATGGCGCTACACGTGATTGCTTCATTGTTCGTGAAACCCGAACACTTCCAGGCTGCCGAGGCCGAATTGCGCAGCATGGTCGCGAAGACGCGGGTCGAGCCGGGCAACCGCCGCTACGACCTGTTCCGCGAGCAGGACGGTTCGCCGAACCTGCACCTGTACGAGGTCTACGACGACCAGGCCGCATTCGATGCGCACCTCGCCAGCCCGCACTTCACGCAGTTCCGGACGAAGTCGGCGGACTGGTTCTCGGCGCCGCCGGTCATCAAGGTGCTGGCCGGCCTCGACGTGGCCGACTGACGCCGCAGCAGCACCCGTGCGGCTCGCCTCCCGCCCCGAGCCGCACGGCAGCCGCTGCGCATCACGCAGCGGCAATGACGACAATAACGCGGCGCAGCAGATCATCCGCGCCGTCTCCCCAATAAACCGGCCCCGGAGGCTGAATGGTCACCCTCAATATCAACGGCGAAAGCCGCACGGTCGACGCGCCTGACGACATGCCCCTGCTGTGGGTGCTGCGCGACGTCGTCGGCCTCACCGGCACGAAATTCGGTTGCGGCATCGCGCAGTGCGGCGCATGCACCGTGCATCTCGACGGCGTCGCCGCGCGTTCGTGCGTGCTGCCGGTCGCAGCCGTCGCCGGCCGCAAGATCACGACGATCGAAGCCGTCGGCGCGACGCCGGCCGGCCAGAAGGTGCAGGAAGCATGGCGCGAGCTCGACGTGGTGCAGTGCGGCTATTGCCAGTCCGGGCAGGTGATGGCGGCCACCGCGCTGATCGCGTCGAACCCGCATCCGAGCGACGCCGACATCGACGCGGCGATGGCAGGCAACATCTGCCGCTGCGGCACCTACAACCGGATTCGCGCAGCGGTCAAACACGCCGCGAACGGAGGCTGAGATGTCGCGAGGACTGATCGAAGCAGGGCGGGTCGGCGCGCGCGTGTCGCGCCGTTCGTTTCTGAAGGCCGGCATGTCGCTCGGCGCGGCCGCGGGCGGTGGCCTGCTGCTCGGCTTCAGCATGCCGGCGGCGGGCGGCGAAGCGCGGCGCTCGGTGATCGGCGGCGACGCGGATGAACCCGCGCGCCCAGGCGTATTCGCGCCGAACGCGTTCGTGCAGATCGATCGCGCCGGCCAGGTCACGCTCGTGATGCCGAAGGTCGAGATGGGACAGGGCGTCTACACGGCGCTGCCGATGCTGATCGCCGAGGAACTCGAGGTGCCGCTGTCGAGCGTCACGCTCGACCATGCGCCGCCGAACGAGAAGCTGTTCTCCGATCCGCTGCTCGGCGGCCAGCTGACCGGCGGCTCGACGTCGGTGCGCTATGCATGGGAGCCGCTGCGGCGCGCCGGCGCGACCGCGCGCACGTTGCTGGTGTCTGCCGCAGCGAAGCAATGGAGCGTCGATCCGGCCGCATGCCGCGCGGAAAACGGCGAAGTGCGGCACCCGCCGAGCGGCCGGCGCGCATCGTATGGCCAGCTTGCGGACGCCGCAGCGAAGCTGCCGGTGCCGAAGGACGTCGCGCTGAAGAAGCCGGCCGATTTCAAGCTGATCGGCAAGCCGGTGAAGCGGCTCGATTCGCCGGAGAAGGTCGACGGCACCGCGCAGTTCGGGCTCGACGTGAGGCTGCCCGGCATGCTGTACGCGGTGATCGTGAACAGCCCGGTGTTCGGCGGGACCGTCGCGAGCGTCGACGCTACGGCCGCCAAGAAGATTCCCGGCGTGCGCCAGGTGGTGCGCGCCGACGACGCGGTCGCGGTCGTCGGCGACCACACGTGGGCCGCCAAGCGCGGCGCGTCCGCGCTGGTCGTCAAGTGGAACGAGGGTGCCGACGCGAAGGTGTCGACGCAGGACATCGTCGCCGATCTCGCACACGCCGCCGCGAACGGCAAGGGCGCGGTCGCGCGCAAGGAGGGCGACGTCGGCAACGCGTTCGCGCACGCGAAGACGCGCATCGATGCCGTCTACGAGCAACCGTTGCTCGCGCACGCGACGATGGAGCCGGTCAACTGCACGGTGCACGTGCGCGGCGATGGCTGCGACGTGTGGGTCGGCACGCAGGTGCCGACGCGCGTGCGCGACACCGTGCACGGTCTGACGGGCCTGGCGCCCGAGCGGATCGTCGTGCACAACCATCTGCTCGGCGGCGGTTTCGGCCGTCGGCTCGAGACGGACATGGTCGCGCAGGCGGTGAAGATCGCGAAGCAGGTGAACGCGCCGGTGAAGGTCGTGTGGACGCGCGAGGAAGACATCCAGCACGACATGTATCGCCCGTACTACTACGACAAGATCTCGGCCGGCCTGGACGCGAACGGCAAGCCGGTGGCATGGCAGCACCGGATCGTCGGCTCGTCGATTCTTGCCCGCTTCGCGCCGCCGGCGTTCCACAACGGCGTCGATCCCGATGCGGTCGAGGTGGCGGCGGATCTGCCGTACGACCTGCCGAATCAGCTCGTCGACTACGTGCGCCAGGAGCCGCGCCACGTGCCGACCGCGTTCTGGCGCGGCGTCGGCCCGACCCGCAGCACGTTCGTGGTCGAGAGCTTCATCGACGAACTCGCCGCGCAGACCAGCACCGATCCCGCGCAATACCGCCGCGCGCTGCTCGGCAAGACGCCGCGCGCGCGCAACGTGCTCGACGTCGCGACCAAGGCGGCCGGATGGGGTTCGCCGTTGCCGAAGGGGCAAGGGCGCGGCGTGTCGGTGATGCACGCGTTCGGCAGCTTCTTCTCGATCGTGATCGACGTCGCGGTGGAGGACGGCGAAGTGCAGGTCAAGCGCGCCGTGTGTGCGGTCGACTGCGGGATGGTGGTGAACCCGAGCACGATCGAGGCGCAGGTGCAGGGCGGCATCATCTTCGGGATCACCGGGGCGTTGTACGGCGAGATCACGATCAAGGACGGGCGCGTCGTGCAGAGCAACTTCAACGATTACCGGGTGCTGCGCATCAACGAGACGCCGCCGATCGAGGTTCACCTCGTCAAGAGCGCCGAGGCGCCGGGCGGCATCGGCGAACCGGGCACCGCGGCCACCGCGGCGGCCGTCGCGAACGCGATCTTCGCGGCAACCGGCAAGCGGCTGCGCAAGCTGCCGGTCGGCGCCCAGCTGAAGACGGCTTGACGGGAGAACGAACCATGCAAAATCTGTCTCTGAATCCCGTGAATCGTGCCGTGCGCATGCTCGGTGCGTCGCTGCTGGCGCTTGCCGCGCTGACGCCGTTCGCGGCGCGCGCCGCGCCGGCCGACAGCGCGCTCGTCGAGCGCGGCGCGTATCTCGCGAAAGCCGGCGACTGCATCGCGTGCCATACCGCGCCGCGCGGCGCGCCGTTCGCCGGCGGCCTGAAGATGGCCACGCCGATGGGCGCGATCTACACGACCAACATCACGCCCGACCCGGACACCGGCATCGGCGGCTACACGGAGGCGCAGTTCGCGGCCGCGCTGCGCTCGGGCGTCGCGAAGGACGGCCATCGGCTGTATCCGGCGATGCCGTATCCGTCGTACGCGAAACTGCGCGACGACGACGTGAAGGCTTTGTACGCGTACTTCATGCACGGCGTCGAGCCGGTGAAGCAGGCCAATCGTGCTTCCGACATTCCGTGGCCGCTCAACATGCGCTGGCCGCTGGCGCTGTGGAACGCCGTGTTCCTCGACACGACGCCGTACACCGACAAGCCGGCCAAGGATGCGGCGTGGAATCGCGGCGCGTATCTCGTGCAGGGTCTCGGCCATTGCGGGTCGTGCCATACGCCGCGCGGCGTCGGCTTCCAGGAAAAGGCGCTGGACGAGGGCGGCAGTGCGTTCCTGTCCGGTGCGGCGCTCGACAACTGGTTCGCGTCGAACCTGACGGCGGAGCCCAATACCGGGCTCGGCCGCTGGAGCGACGCCGAGGTCGCGCAGTTCCTGAAGACCGGCGCGAACCGGCATGCGACCGCATTCGGCGCGATGGTCGGCGTGATCAACCACAGCACGCAGGCGCTGAGCGACGACGATCTGGCGGCGATCTCGCGCTACCTCAAATCGTTGCCGGCGGCGGGCGGCACGGGTGCGCCGCCTTACAGCTACGATCCCAAGGCGACGCAGGTCGCGCTGGGTCGGCCGGCGAACGATCCGGGCGCGAAGGTGTATAACGCTTACTGCCTGCATTGCCATGGCGCCGACGGTCGCGGTTATGCGCCGCTGCTCGCGCCGATCGCCGGCAACCCGAACGTGCTCGAAGCCGATGCGTCGTCGCTGATCAACGTGACGCTGAACGGAAGCGACACGCTCGTCATCGGCGGCGTGCCGTCGGCGTATCCGATGCCGGCGTTCGCGGACCAGTTGAACGACCGGCAGATCGCCGATGTGCTGACGTTCATGCGCGCAGGCTGGAACAACGGCGCGCCGGCCGTGCAGGCTGCGGAGGTCGCGAAACTCCGCAAGGCGACGGCGGCCGCGCGTTGAGCCCGGCCGGGTGCGGCGAACCACGACGGGCGCGCGTACCGCGTGCCTGTCGTCGAGCTGCCGCATGCCGCGCGCGGTAGCGCGGCTTTTTCTGTCAACCGGCGCGCGGCCGTTCGCGGCAGCGCGCGATTTATCGACGCAAAGTAGGGGTGTCTGGATGGCTAACGTGACTTATACGGATACACAACTGCTGATCGACGGCGAGTGGGTCGACGCCGCGAGCGGCAAGACGATCGACGTCGTGAACCCGGCGACCGGCAAGGCGATCGGCAAGGTGGCCCACGCGGGCATCGCCGATCTCGACCGCGCGCTTGCCGCGGCACAGCGCGGCTTCGAAGCGTGGCGCAAGGTGCCCGCGCACGAGCGCGCGGCGACGATGCGCAAGGCCGCCGCGCTGGTGCGCGAGCGCGCCGATGCGATCGCGCAACTGATGACGCAGGAGCAAGGCAAGCCGCTGACGGAAGCGCGCATCGAGGTACTGTCGGCAGCCGACATCATCGAATGGTTCGCGGACGAAGGCCGCCGCGTGTACGGCCGCATCGTGCCGCCGCGCAATCTCGGCGCGCAGCAGATGGTCGTGAAGGAGCCGGTCGGTCCGGTCGCGGCATTCACGCCGTGGAACTTCCCGGTCAACCAGGTCGTGCGCAAGCTGTGCGCGGCGCTCGCGACCGGCTGCTCGTTCCTCGTGAAGGCGCCGGAGGAGACGCCGGCATCGCCGGCTGCGCTGTTGCGCGCGTTCGTCGACGCCGGCGTGCCTGCGGGCGTCGTTGGTCTCGTATATGGCGATCCCGCGGAAATCTCGTCGTATCTGATTCCGCATCCGGTGATCCGCAAGGTGACGTTCACGGGTTCGACGCCGGTCGGCAAGCAGCTGGCGGCGCTGGCCGGCCAGCACATGAAGCGCGCGACGATGGAGCTGGGCGGCCACGCACCGGTGATTGTCGCCGAGGATGCGGACGTCGCGCTCGCGGTGAAGGCTGCCGGTGGCGCGAAGTTCCGCAACGCGGGCCAGGTGTGCATCTCGCCGACGCGTTTCCTCGTGCACAACAGCATCCGCGACGAATTCACGCGTGCGCTGGTTGCGCATGCGCAGGGGCTCAAGATCGGCAACGGTCTCGACGAAGGCACGACGCTCGGCGCGCTGGCGAATCCGCGCCGGCTGACCGCGATGGCGTCGGTCGTCGAGAACGCGCGCAAGGTCGGCGCGAGCATCGAGACCGGCGGCGAGCGGATCGGCTCGGAAGGCAACTTCTTCGCGCCGACCGTGATCGCGAACGTGCCGCTCGAAGCCGACGTGTTCAACAACGAGCCGTTCGGCCCCGTTGCTGCGATTCGCGGCTTCGACAAGCTCGAGGATGCGATCTCGGAAGCGAACCGTCTGCCGTTCGGGCTGGCCGGCTACGCGTTCACGCGTTCGTTCGCGAACGTGCATCTGCTGACGCAGCGACTCGAAGTCGGGATGCTGTGGATCAACCAGCCGGCTACGCCGTGGCCGGAAATGCCGTTCGGTGGCGTCAAGGATTCGGGCTATGGGTCGGAAGGCGGGCCGGAAGCGCTCGAACCGTATCTCGTCACGAAGTCGGTGACGGTGATGGCGGTTTGATGGTCAGGTGATGCCGTGCGCGCGCCGCGTTTCGCGCGGCGCGCGGTTGAGGGGTGGTTGGTGGTGCTGGGTTTGAGTTGCCTATTTTAGACTTTACATAACGTGAATTATCAATCTGAGCGATGTAGTAGCTTTTTAGAAATGTCGTGTTCTAGCCATTTAGAAATGTCCGCTTTCGGGCGCGTAAGCTGTCCGGCTGCCGATTTCCCGGCGCCGGAGGCTGCGATGGCTGCAACGGAGCGGATCTCGATGACGATGCGCGAACTGGACCGATTCAAGATCATTCAGGACGTAACGGCGAGCTCAAGCCGTGGCGTGCAGCCGAACGGCTGGAATTGACGAGCCGGCAGATCCGGCGACGGGTCGGCCGATTGCGTGATCACGGGCCGCCACGTCACTGCCAGGCGATCGAACGAATGAAGCCCGCCGCGAGCACACAATAGAACGCGCCGCAAAACAGACCGAACGGCTTGCGCGTGCGCGTGAAGAACGGCCCGGCCGAATGCGACGAGAACGCAAGCGCGTACGTCGTGAACACGATGCAGCCGAGCGTCGCGCAACCGGCGACGAGCATGAAACTCGTCCACGCCGGCGAGTTCGCCGACAAACCGAGCGTCGTCACCGTCAACCACGACAGAATCGCCTTCGGGTTGGTGAGGTGGATGCCGAGTCCCTGCAGATAAAACACCGCCGCGCCGCCGCGTCGCGTCTGCGTGGCCGCCTTCATCGGATCGCGCGACGAGAACGCCGTCCGAACCGCCTTGTGCGCGAGCCACAGCAGATAGAGCGCGCCGAGGATCTTGAGCCACATGAGCAGCGGCCGGTACGACAACAGCATCGCCGACACGCCGGCCGCCGCGGTCACGCCCCAGCACAGCGAGCCCGAGATCACGCCGGCCGCCGTCGCGAGGCCCGGCATGCGTCCGTAGTTGAGCGACGCGTTCGCGATCGACAGGTTGCCCGGCCCAGGCATCGCCGTGCCGATCAGGTAGACGGCGACCGCGACGCCGAAGCTGGAGAAGTGCGCGAGATTCATCTAAGGGTCCTTGTGCTCATCGCCACGCGCGGCCGTTCCGCTGCGCGCCGCCGTGCTCGTGTGAAACAACCGTGATCGAGTTTTCTTCCCGTCGGAAATCCACCTCCGCGGCTCACGCCGCCCTTACAGGCGCTCGTCCCGGCGTTCTCGGTCGAGACAGCGCACGGCCCGATGACAGGCCGAACCGATGCGGAGCGGCGGCGTCGCGCCCTCCTTCACGACCACGCCGTGCAGTGCCGGCACCCGCGAGACGACCAGCGGCACGCTCATCGCGACGTTGAAAACATGGGTGTTACCGAGGCGCATGGGCGTACCGCCTTTTCCATTCGGAACAGCCCGATTTCGCGCATGTGATCGCCCTAGCCGCTACGGTTCGACAGCGGCCCCACCGAACGCCTGCGGTAGCGATTATTCGACTAGAATCCGCTCACCGGAATGAACACAACCAAACAATCACTATCAAAGTGTTCGGGCATTTCGCCGAACACTTTGCCCGCCCTTCCTGACGATGGTGTCAAATGAAACTCGCGCTCGATACGACGACCGGCGTCCCGCTCAACGAGCAACTCGCTCGCCAGCTCGAACAGATGATTCGCTCGCGACATTTGCGCAGCGGCGTAAAACTGCCGTCGATCCGCAAGATGGCGGCCGACCAGCAGATCAGCCGCTTCCCCGTCATCGAGGCATACGACACGCTCGCGGCCCGCGGCCTGATCCAGCCGCGTCACGGCGCGGGCTTCTACGTGACCGACCGGTTCGACCGCAGCGCGCCGGTCGGCGGCACGGATCCGCAGATCGCCGAGGAAGAATCCGGCCACATCCTCGAGCAATTCGCGTCGACCGACGATCGCCTCAAGCTGTCGAGCGGCTTCATGCCGGCTGCGTGGCGCGACGTCGACGGCATCGCCCAGGCCATACGGCACGTCGTGCGCAGCGACGCGGCGAGCCTGGTCGACTATGCGCAGCCGCAAGGTGACCCGCTGCTGCGGCAGTACCTGAGCGGGTATCTCGCGCCACTCGGCATCCACGCGCAGCCGCAGCAGATTCTCGTCACGCACAGCGCGAGCCACGCGCTCGATCTCGTCGTGCGCCTGATGCTGAAGCCGGGCGACACGGTATTCGTCGAGGATCCCGGTTACTTCAACCTGTTCGGGCTGCTGAAGCTGCACGGCGTGAAGCTCGTCGGTGTGCCGCGCCGCGCGACGGGGCCCGACGTCGAGATCACCGAGGCGCTGCTGCGCGAACATCGTCCGAAGCTGTTCTTCGTCAATACCGCGTTCCACAACCCGACGGCGACGAACATTGCGCCGCCGGTGATGTTCCGGCTGCTGCAGCTCGCGCATCGGCACGACTTCACGTTCGTCGAGGACGACGTCTACGCGGACTTCGAAGTGGCGCCGTCGCAGCGGCTCGCGACGCTCGATCAGTTCGAACGGGTGATCTATCTGAGCGGGTTTTCGAAGGCTTTGTCGTCGTCGCTGCGGATCGGCTACCTGGCCGCGCGGCCCGAGCTGATCAAGCCGCTCGTCGAGCTGAAGGCGCTCACGAGCATGGGTGGCGCGCGGCTCGCGGAAAGCATCGTCGCGTCGCTGCTCGAGCGTGGCACGCATCGCAAGCATCTGGAACGGCTGCGCCGGCGCCTCGCGCAGGCGTCGGCCAACGCGGTGGCGCGATTACGCCATGCGGGCTGGGAAGTGTTCGAACAGCCGAGCGGCGGCATGTTCGTGTGGGCGCGCGTGCCCGGCGTGGAAGATTCCGCGCTGCTGTGCGACACCGCGCGCACGTTCGGGCTCGACCTTGCGCCCGGGCGCGAATACCGGCCGAACGGCGAGGCGACGCCGTGGGTACGGCTCAACGTCGCAGCGGCGAGCGATCCGCTTGCCGAGCCGTTCATCGACGCGGCCCCCGGCCTCGCTCGAGACACGTGACGGACCGTCTTGCGCGGATGTGATGCGATGCAAACGCGGCCGGCTTCCGACGGCCGCGCCGGTCGCGGACGGCCGGTCAGCTGCGCGACAACACGTCGTCATTTGCGGGTCCGTGCGATCGACGATACGTCGCTGCCGATTTCGCCGCCGGACTTCAGAATGCATGACCCGACGCCGTCGTCGCCGTTTCGCGCAAGCCGATGTGACCAGCTCGGCCGTGTTGCCGGTGACCGGCGAGGTTCCCAACCATGCGCTAACGCCGGCGCAGCGAACGCCCCCGCTCGGACCGCTGCGTATCAGTGCGCGATGCCCCAGCGGCGCACCGTCATGCGCTCGAGCGTATCGAATACGAGATGCTCGACGAGCAGCCCGATCACGATGACGGCCGCGAGACCTGCGAATACGCGGTCGGTATACAGCTCGTTGCGGTTCTGGAAGATGTACCAGCCGAGCCCGCCCTGCCCGGCGCTCGCACCGAACACGAGTTCCGCCGCGATCAGCGTGCGCCATGCGAAAGCCCAGCCGACGCGCAACCCGGACAGGATCGACGGCAGCGCGGCCGGCACGAGGATCAGCGCGATCTGCCGCAGGCCGCTGAGCCCATAGTTGCGCCCGGCCATCTTCAGCGTGGCCGGCACACCGGCGAAGCCCGTATACATACTGAGCGCGAGCGGCCACAGCACCGCGTGCACGAGCACGAACAGCAGGCTGCCGGTGCCGAGCCCGAACCACAGCAACGCAATCGGCAGCAACGCGATCGACGGCAGCGGATTGAACATCGACGTGAGCATCGACAGCACATCGCGACCGACGCGCGTCGACACCGCGAGCGACGTCAGCACGAACGCGAACAGGACGCCGAGCGCATAGCCGCGCAACAGCACCGACATCGAGATGGCCGTCTTCCCCAGCAGTTCGCCCGACGCGATGCCTTGCACGAACGCAACGAGCGTCGCGCCGAAGGTCGGTACGAGCAAATCGTTCGCGACGATGCGCGCGACGGTTTCCCATACGGCGATCAGCACCAGCGCGATCACCGCGCGGCGAAAGCCGCTCGCACCGGCGATACGGCGCAACAGGGGCGCGGGCGCCGCACGCGCGGCTTCGGGCAGCGCGTCGAGCGTGCGCACGTATTCGGCACGAACGGGCGGCAACGGCGGCAGGACAGGATCGATCGTGGTCATGATGCAGTGGCCTCCGTGGTCGATGCGGCGTGCGTTTCGCCCAACGCGTCGGCATCGAACAGCAGATGATGAATGCGGGCGACGCTCGCGCGGAAGTCGCCGCTACCGACGCTGTCGAACGAATGCTCGTCGCTGTTGAGCTCGGCGCGCACGCGTCCCGGATGCGGCGACAGCAGCAGGATCCGGTTGCCGACCACGAGCGCCTCCTCGATCGAATGCGTGACGAACAGCAGCGTGAAGCGGAATTCGTCCCAGAGGCGCAGCAGTTCTTCCTGCATCTTGCGCCGCGTGAGCGCGTCGAGCGCGGCGAACGGCTCGTCCATCAGCAGCACGCGCGGCTGCATCGCCAACGCGCGCGCGATCGCGACGCGCTGCTTCATGCCGCCGGACAGCGTATGCGGATAGGCGTCGGCGAACGCGGCGAGCCCGACCTTGTCGAGATAGTGCAGCGCACGCTCGCGTGCTTCGGCCCGCGACAGCTTCGCGGCAGCACGCAACGGAAACGCGACGTTCTCGACGACCGTCTTCCACGGCGGCAACTGGTCGAATTCCTGGAACACGACGATGCGATCGGGGCCCGGGCCGTGCACGGGCCGGCCGTCGAGCGCGATCGAACCCGAGACGGGCTCGATGAAGCCCGCGATCGCCTTCAGCAACGTGGATTTTCCGCAGCCGGACGGGCCGAGCAGCACGAAACGGTCGCCGCCGTACACGTCGAAGCTGACTTGATGGGTCGCGCGCACGATGCGTGCGCCCGCCCGGTATTCGAGGCTCACGCGCTCGATCGCCAGCAGGCGCTTGCTGGGCGCGCCGGCCGCTGCGGCCTGAGGCGCGGACGCGTCGCGCGCGTCGGTGACGGGATGGACGGCCGATGCGGCCGCACCGCGCATCGCGTACGGCGGCAAGCCGATCGACGGAGAAGTGGCGTTCACGATGGAAACTCTCGCGGGTAAATCATCAACATACGGCGGTGTGGCGCACGGCCCAACCAACGATTGCGCATATCGAAACCGCGCAGCCGCATAAGCGGCGATCGCGACGCGGCAGCGTCGGCTCGGCGTCGGATCAACTACCGCCGGCCGTCGCCGGATCGTCGAAGAAGTAATCGCGCCACGATTTCGGCTCGTTGCGGATCGCGCCGGTGCGATACATGAACTGCGCGAGCTTCAGCGTGTTCTCGGGAGCCGTCTTGAACTGCACCTGCGGATTGCGCAGGATCTTCAGCAACAACGCGCGATCGATCCTCGAACCGTTCACGCGAAGGTACGTGTCGGCCGCGCGCTCGGGGTCGGCTGCGATCTGGCGCGCGGCGTCGGCGAGCGCCGCGACGAACGCGCGATACGTCTTCGGATTGGCGTCGCGGAATTGCTCCGTTGCATACAGCACCGTCGCGGAACTCGGGCCGCCGAGCACATCGTAGGAATTGAGCACGATGTGCGCCTTCGGATTGCCGGCGAGCTCCTGATCCTGGAACGGCGGGTTGCCGAAGTGCCCGGTGATCACATTGCTGTTCGCCAGGATCGCGGCCGTTGCATCCGGGTGCGGGATCGCCTGCGTCAGCGCATCGAGACGATCGAACTGCTTGTCGCCCCACTGCTTCGCGGCCGCGTACTGCAGCACGCGCGACTGCACCGACACGCCGACGGCCGGCACCGCGATACGGTCCTTCGCGCTCAAGTCGGCGATCGTCTTCACGTTCGGATTGGTGCTGACCAGGTAGTACGGGAAATTGCCGAGCGAGGCGACGCCCTTCACGTTCTGCCGCCCGCGCGTGCGGTCCCATACGGTCAACAGCGGCCCGACGCCCGCCCCGGCGATATCGACCGCGCCCGACAGCAGCGCGTCGTTCACGGCCGCGCCGCCCGACAGCCGCACCCAGTCGACCTTGATGTCGACGCCGGCCTTGCGGCCCTCCTTCTCGATCAGTTGCTGATCGCGCGCGACGTTCAGCATCAGGTAAACCACGCCGAACTGCTCGGCGATGCGGATGCGGCCTTCCGCGTGTGCGGGGCGCGGCGTGCCGGCGACCACGAACGCCAGCGCGGCGGTGAGCGTGACGGCCAAGGCGCGGCGCGCAGAACGGGTCGTGCGGCGCAGGGCCGGCGAAACAGGAAACGACATCGGAACTCCAGCAGAAACGAGGCGTCGGGACGAAACGTGGCGCTCAGAACGGCGCGTCGCCTTCGATCGTCGTGCGGTACAGCTTGCGGCGCAGATGGTCCGGCGTGCCGGCCGCGAGATGCATCAGCGAGCGGTTGTCCCAGAACACGAGGTCGTGATCGCGCCACCGATGGCGATACAGGTGCTCGTCCCGCACGCTGTGCGCGAACAGTTCGTCGAGCAGTGCGCGGCTTTCGTCGGCGGGCAGGTCGACGATGCGTGTCGTGAAATGCTCGCTCACGAACAGCGCCTTGCGGCCCGTCTCCGGATGCGTGCGCACGATCGGGTGCACCACCGCTTCGACTTGCGCAAGCTGCTCGGCCGACAGCACGGGCCGCCACCGGTTGCGTGCCTGCAGCTCCGCATAGCGCGCGAGATAGGTATGTTCGGCGCGCCGCCCTTCGACCGCGCGACGCAGGTGCGCCGGCAGCGTATCCCATGCGAGATGCATGTTGGCGAACAGCGTGTCGCCGCCTTCGGCCGGCAGTTCCTGCGCATGCAGCAGCGAGCCGAGGCTCGGTTTTTCCTTGTACGACAGATCGGAGTGCCAGAAATGGCCGGCGTCGCCGAGCCCGATCGGCTTGCCGTTCTCGACGATGTTCGACACGATCAGCACTTCCGGATGCCCGGCCAGCGCGAATTGGTGCAGCACGTGGATCTGCAGCGGGCCGAAGCGGCGGCTGAACGCGATGTGCTGTTCCGGCGTGATGCGCTGGTCGCGAAACACCAGCACGTGATGGTCGAGATGCGCGCGATGGATGCGTGTGAAAGCGGCCGCGTCCAGCGGTTGCGACAGGTCGATCCCGACGACTTCTGCGCCGACCGGCGCATCGAGCGGGATGATGTCGAACCGCTGCGCGGCGGCCTCGAACGACGGTGCAGGCTGATGGCCGACGCGCGCCGCTGTTGCGGCGTGGATGGCGGGAGTCGTCACGATAGCGCCCCTGATTCGATGAAAAGGCGAATCTTCGAGCCCATGCCGGACGGCGTCAACGAAGCGATTTCGATACGTTTATCTGCCGCAGCGATAAGGATCGGCGCTCGGGCGGCGGGCCTGTCGGACGAGGAAATCAGGTCATGCGGCCGACTGTCGGATGTCGGCGCGCGTCGATATGCAGCGATCGTGCGACGCACGCCTTCGGTGTGCTCTCGGTTGAAAGGACGGCCGAGGGTCGAAGCGTTTGTCGCTCCGCCGACGCGTGCGCGATGCGACATGCCACATCGCGTCGCAGCGAAAACGGACGGCCCGGCGACACAGTTACAAGATAAGCGTTGACTCAAGCATTCGCGGCGGTTAGTGTACGCACCGAAGTCCAAGAAGTCCGATTGCTGTTCATCAATGTCTCGCCCCTCAGCGGTATTCGTTGTCCTCTCTCTCCTTGACGCTTCAAACGCTCTACAACAGAGCAAATCTCCTATTTACTGCTCAAGGATTCATCATGGATACCGGTATCGTCAAATGGTTCAACGACAGCAAAGGCTTCGGCTTCATCACCCCGGACAATGGCGGTGACGACCTGTTCGCTCACTTCTCCGAAATCCGCGCCGACGGCTTCAAAACGCTCGCCGAAAATCAAAAAGTGAGCTTCGAAACGAAGCAAGGCCCGAAGGGTCTGCAGGCGGCCAACATCAAGCCGCTGTAAGTCTCAAGCGCCCGACGTCCGGGAACGGACGCGGGGCGCAGCGCCCCTCCACGACACGTCGTCTTCCTGAAGCGCACGCGCTCGGTGCTAGGCTGCGGCCGTTGATTCGACCGCCTGCCACGCGTCGCATGCGTCGTTGCGTCTCGCGCTTTCGTCGGCCGGTGACTCTCTTTTGCGCGCTCTTATTGCGCCGGATTCAGCTAGTAACGGCTGTAAATCCGCGCCCGTTCAGCACGGCATGCGCGCGCTCGAATATTATTAAAATCAAAATGCAACACAACCAAACACAACAGTACAACGGCTATGCCATCCAGCCTTCGGCGCATCGCTTGCCCGACGGCAGTTATTCATCCAACCTGCTGCTCGAGCCGATCGACAGCCGCTGCGCCGATCGCCGCTACCAGTTCTATTCGCTCGACTACTTCCCGAGCGAACGGCAGGCGCTGCAGCATTCGGCTCGCTGGGCCCGCAACTGGGTCGATACGCGCGGCTGAACGCAACACCGCGCGGGCGTCGTTCGTTCGCGGCGGAACGCGAGATAGCAATCCTCGCTCTACGACTTCGGCCGCGCATGGCGCAGCCAAACCGCACGCCGCGCCGGCTTGTCGCGACAACACAAGCACGTGGCCCACGCCTTGCTCACGCCGTGGATGCGCAACATTCTCAGGTTGCGACCAGGAGAGCGATATGACACGTCAACAGCAACACGCAGGCAAGTCGACGGGCGACACGAAGCCCGACGAACAACGTAACGATGCTCAGCCGACCTTCGAAACCGATATTTCGGAAACCGGCGACGACGGCACGACGGTGCGTCAAGCCGAAGTCCGCGAAGACGACCTGTCGGAAGTGAAACCGTCCGACTCGGGCACGAAGCAGTGAGCCTGCGGAAACGGCGTGCTGCCCGACGGGCAGCGCGCCGTTTCCCGCGATGCAGGCGCGCAACGGCGAAACGCCCGGCGACAGCGCCGCATCCACTTGGGCGGCACAGCGTCACGCGCTTGCTGATATCCACGACGACGCGGTGCCTTTTGCGGAGTCGTTGCAATTTCCGCCTTCCGGCGTCGACCGACGCCGCTTTCATCACCTTCCCCACCCGGCCACGAGCTCGGAGCATGCTCGGCGACCCTCCAGCGTACTCGACGCACGGATCGTCTTCGCCGCTCCCCCGATG
>NZ_PQMX01000066.1:0-33895 GCF_004368385.1 Burkholderia sp. B10
ACCACGTCGACGTACTCGCAGCCGCCGTAGTAGCGCTTGCCCGGATAACCTTCCGCGTACTTGTTCGTGAGCTGCGAGCCCTGTGCGGCCATCACGGCCGGGCTCGTGTAGTTTTCCGACGCGATCAACTCGATGTGGTCTTCCTGGCGGCGGTTTTCCTGCTCGATCGCAGCAAAGATCTCGGGATCGACGTTCGCGATGGTGCTTTGGGCTCTGTCAAACATACGGTTTCCGTTAAGTGTGTACAGGTTGACCGGTGCGGCCGAGTACATTGCGTTGCTGGTGGAACCAGCTCGACGTGGCGGAAGAATCCGTATGACGCGAGACAGGACAGCCACCGGCGATGCACGCGACGGCGCACAACGGCTGCCCAGGCGAACGGCAAAAACGGCGCCCCGCGCTTCACGGTGGGATGCTCCACCTTGAACCCGAAGGGTTCTATCGCCAGTCACGCAGGGGTGATGAGCGCGTTAGTTTATTGGATGCGTCATGAATAGGCAACCGCGCCTCCCCCGCCGAATCAATGAGGGCCGGATTCCGCGCGCCGGGCCCGCGCGCTTCCGCGCCTTGCCGCGGTGCGGCAATCTCAGTAGGCTTGCGCGATACTATTGGCCACTTCGTCATCGACCAGGAGCAGCAGCAATGATCGTGTTCGTCACAGGCGCGTCCGCCGGCTTCGGCGCAGCCATCTCCCGTGCCTTCGTCAAGGGCGGCCACCGCGTCGTCGCCACCGCGCGCCGCAAGGATCGCCTCGATGCGCTCGCCGCGGAACTGGGCGACGCGCTGCTGCCGTTCGAACTCGACGTGCGCGACCGCGCCGCCGTCGAAGCGGTGCCGGCCGCCCTTCCCGCCGAATTCGCGGCGCTCGACGTGCTGGTCAACAACGCCGGCCTCGCGCTCGGTGTCGAGCCGGCCCAGAACGCCAGCCTCGACGAATGGCACACGATGATCGACACGAACTGCACCGGTCTCGTGACGGTCACGCACACGCTGCTGCCCGGGATGATCGCGCGCGGCCGCGGCCACATCTTCAACCTCGGTTCGGTCGCCGGCACCTACCCGTATCCCGGCGGAAACGTATACGGCGCAACCAAGGCTTTCGTCAGACAATTCAGCCTGAATCTGCGCGCCGACCTCGTCGGCACGCCGCTGCGCGTCACCGACATCGAGCCCGGCCTCTGCGGCGGCACGGAGTTCTCGAACGTGCGCTACCGCGGCGACGACGCGAAAGCAGCGAACGTCTATCAAAACGTCCAGCCGCTCACAGCCGAGGATATTGCCGACACCATCTACTGGATCGCGACGCGCCCCGCGCACGTCAACATCAATACGATCGAGATGATGCCGGTCGCGCAAGCGCCGGCCGGTCTGACGGTCCATCGCGGCTGACGCCTGGCACCGCGCGCCGCGGGCCCGCCACGGGCGACCCGCGTCGTGCCGTGCGGCACTACATTCCGTTACCAAACCGTAACGAATCGGGCCCCGGCCTTCCGGTAGAATGCGCGCCATGACTCAGCCTACCCGCTCTCCGGACACCTTGCGCGGCTTCATCTGGCCGGTGCGCGTGTACTACGAGGATACCGATGCAGGCGGCATCGTCTTCTATGCCAACTACCTGAAGTTCTTCGAGCGCGCCCGCACCGAGTGGCTGCGCGCGTGCGGCATCGATCAGCGCCAGCTCGCCGACGACACGGGCGCGATCTTCATCGTTCGCAGCACGTCGGTCGACTACCGCGCGCCGGCGCGACTCGACGACGCACTCGCGATCACGAGCCGCCCGGCACGCATCGGCCGCGCGTCGGTGGAGTTCACGCAGGAAGCGTGGCGTGGCGACACGCTGCTGGTCGCCGGGCATATCCGCCTCGGCTGCGTCGACCGTTCCGGTATCCGTCCCGCGGCGATCCCGCCGGTCGTCCTCGATGCACTGCAACGCGGGCCCGTCAACGAAGCTCGAATGAGCCCCGTTTAGACAAAGGCCATGAACTTGCCTTCCTGAATCGATACTAAGCAAGGTTCCGCGCCAGGGCTGCGTCGGCGCGCCGTACCGCACGCACCCGTGCGCCCTTGCCGGGCACCCCCGAAGGGACGTTACTCAAATCTCTATGAACACATCTCAAGACCTGTCGATCATTTCCCTCGTCCTCAACGCGAGCGTGCTCGCCCAGGCCGTGATGGGGCTGCTGTTGCTGCTGTCGCTGATGTCGTGGACCTTTATCTTCCGCAAGTGGTTCGCGATCCGCCGCGCACGCGCGCAGACCGAGCGCTTCGAAAAGGATTTCTGGTCGGGCGGCGACCTGCAGGCGCTGTACCAGAGCGCAGCCAATAACCGCCACACGATCGGCGCGCTCGAGCGCATCTTCGAAGCCGGCATGCGTGAATTCCTGAAGGCGAAGGAAAAGCGCCTGAGCGATCCGGGCCTCGTGCTCGACGGCGCACGCCGCGCGATGCGCGCGGCGTTCCAGCGCGAAATGGACGTGCTCGAAGCGAATCTCGCGTTCCTCGCGTCGGTCGGCTCGGTCAGCCCGTACATCGGTCTGTTCGGCACCGTGTGGGGCATCATGAATTCGTTCCGCGGCCTCGCGAACGTGCAGCAGGCCACGCTCGCGAACGTCGCGCCGGGCATCGCCGAGGCGCTCGTCGCCACCGCGATCGGCCTGTTCGCCGCGATTCCGGCCGTGGTCGCGTACAACCGCTACGCGCACGACATCGACCGCCTCGCGATCCGCTTCGAGACCTTCATCGAAGAATTCTCGAACATCCTGCAGCGTCAGGCCCAGTAAGGAGCTCGCCATGGCAGGAAGTCCCATTCGATCCAGCATGCGCGGCGGCCGCTCGCGCCGCGCGATGGCCGACATCAACGTCGTGCCGTATATCGACGTGATGCTCGTGCTGCTGGTGATCTTCATGGTGACGGCGCCGCTCGTCGCCCCGTCGATCATCAATCTGCCGACCGTCGGCAATGCCGCGCCGCAGGAGCAGACGCCGCCCGTCGTCGTCAACATCAACGCCGACCGCACGATGAGCGTCAAGTACAAGGGCGACTCCGGCGCGACGCAGGAAGACACGATGACCAAGGCCGAGCTCGACAGCTTCATCGTGGCCCGGCAGGCCGACCATCCGGACCAGCCGGTGGTGATCGCGGCCGACAAGACCGTGCAGTACGATGCGGTCATGACCGTGATGTCGGATCTGAAGGCGCGCGGCGTCAAGCGCGTCGGCCTCCTCGTCAAATCGCAATGAACCGGCAGCAACCCACGCGCGGCAACACCTACCCGTCGCAACCGCCACGCGAGCGCGGCACCTGGCGCGCGTTCGCGCTCGCCGCGCTGATGCACGTCCTGCTCGCGCTGTTCCTGTACCACGGCGTGCAGTGGCAGAACAGCACGCCGGCCGGCGCCGAAGCCGAACTGTGGACCGAGGTCCCCGACGTTCCCGCACCGCGGCCCGTCGTCGCACCGACGCCGCCCGTGAAGGTCGCGCCGCCCCCTCCCCCGGTGAGAGACGAACAGGCGGACATCGCGTTGCAGCAGAAGAAGCGCCAGCAACAAGAGGCGGCCGCACGCGAAGCGCAGCTCGAGCAGCAGCGCCGCGAGCAGCAGCTGAAGCAGCAGGAAGAGGAAGCGCGGCGCGCCCAGCTGGCGGCCCGGCAAGCGGCAGCGCTCGCCGCGGAAAAGGCCGCCGAACGCGAAAAGCAGAAGCAGGCGGCGAAGCTCAAGCAGCAACTCGCCGAGCAGCAAAAGCTCGAACAGCAGAAACTGGAGCAGCAAAAGCTCCAGCAGCAGAAGCAGGCGCAGCTCGAGGCCCAGCAGGCAGCCAAGGCGAAGGCCGACGCAGCCGCAAAGGAAAAGGCGGACGCGCAGGCTAAGGCAAAGGCCGAAGCGGCCGCGCGCGCGAAGGCCGACGCGGCGGCCAAGGCCAAGCTCGACCGGGAACGAAATGCGCGCCTCGCGCAGTTGCAGGGTCTCGCGGGCGCGGGCGACGGCGGCGGCCAGGGGCTCGCGAAAAGCGGCACCGGCACGGGCTCCGGCGGCAACGCGGCCTCGCCCGGCTATGCGGACAAGGTGCGCCGTCGCGTGAAGCCGAACATCGTCTGGGGCGGCGAGCGCGCCGGATTGACGACCGTCGTGAAGATTCGCTGCACGCCGTCGGGCGACCTGCTGAGCGTATCGGTCGCGCGGCCGAGCGGCAATTCGGGGTGGGATCAGGCGGTGGTCAGCGCGATCCAGGCGTCGGTACCGTTGCCGCCCGATACTGACGGTCGTACCCCATCGAGCATTACGATTACCTTCAAGGCGGCGGAGTGAACGGAAATGCGCTTACACTCCGGGCTTCGCTGCGAAACGGGAACGAACAGGGTATTTTTACTGTCTCTGCGCTTGCGCAGCGATCCAAGTCACATGGGAAGCAAGAAGCATGAGTTTGATGACGAAACTAGGTTTCAGGGCACTCGTGGCATCGTGTCTGATTGCGGCCGGCGGCGCCGCTAACGCGCAGGTCAACGTGCTGATCACCGGCGTCGGATCGACCCAGTTCCCCATCGCGACCGCGAATTTCGCGAACGAGGCGGGCCTGCCGCAGCAGGTCACGTCGATCGTGCGCGCCGACCTCGCCCGCAGCGGCAAATTCACCAACATCGACGCCGGCAGCACGCCCGTGCCCGAGACCGCCTCGGTCGATCTCGGCGCCTGGAAGGCCAAGGGCGCGAACGCGTTCGTCGCCGGCAGCGTGAACCGCGAAGCGAACGGTCAGTACAAGGTGAACTTCATCCTGTACGACACCGTCAAGCAGCAGAGCCTCGGCGGCCTGTCGCTGACCGCGAACGACACCACGCTGCGCACCGCCGGCCACAAGATCGCCGACTACATCTACCAGAAACTGCTCGGCGTGCGCGGCGTATTCGCCACGCGCCTGTCGTACGTGATCAAGACGGGCAACCGCTACCAGCTGCAGATCTCGGATTCGGACGGCCAGAACGCGCGCATCGCGCTGTCGAGCACCGAGCCGATCATCTCGCCGGCGTGGTCGCCGAGCGGCACGAAGGTTGCCTACGTGTCGTTCGAGCGCAAGAAGCCGATCGTCTACATCCACGACCTGCCGACCGGCCGCCGCTATATGGTCTCCGACCAGAAGGGCAACAACAGCGCACCGGCGTGGTCGCCGGACGGCAACACGCTGGCCGTCGCGCTGTCGCTGACGGGCAATACGCAGATCTATACGGTCAACGCCAACGGCGGCGGGCTGCGCCGGCTCACGCAGAGCAGCTCGATCGACACCGAGCCGTTCTATTCGCCGGACGGCCACTGGATCTACTTCACGAGCGACCGCGGCGGCGCGCCGCAGATCTACCGGATGCCCGCGCAAGGCGAAAGCGCCGGCGCGGCCCAGCGCGTGACCTTCACGGGCAGCTACAACACGAGCCCGCGCGTGAGCCCGGACGGCAAGCTGCTCGCCTACATCTCCCGCACCGGCGGGGGGTTCAAGCTGTACGTCCAGGATTTGCAGACCGGCGCGGCGAACGCCATCACGAACACCAATCGCGACGAATCGCCGAGCTTCGCGGCTAACGGCCAGTACATTCTCTACGCGACCCAGTCGGGCGGCCGCAACGTGCTGGCAGCAGTGCCCACCGACGGCAGCGCGCCGCCGCAGATTCTGTCCGTCCAGGGCGGCTCCGTTCGTGAGCCGTCGTGGGGACCCTTCATGCAATGACCACACAAGGAGAGTAACCATGATGTCGAATAAAGCTCGTCTGGCTCTGGCCGTGATGATGATCAGCGCGCTCGCAGCGTGCAAATCGGGCGTGAAGCTCGACGACAAGGCGAACAACGCCGGCGCGGTCAGCACGCAGCCGAGCGCCGACAACGTCGCGCAAGTGAACGTCGATCCGCTGAACGATCCGAACAGCCCGCTCGCGAAGCGCAGCATCTACTTCGACTTCGACAGCTATTCGGTGAAGGACGAGTACCAGCCGCTGCTGCAGCAACACGCTCAGTACCTGAAGAGCCACCCGCAGCGTCACGTGCTGATCCAGGGCAACACCGACGAACGCGGCACCAGCGAGTACAACCTCGCGCTGGGCCAGAAGCGTGCGGAAGCCGTCCGCCGCGCGATGGCGCTGCTCGGCGTGAACGACTCGCAGATGGAAGCCGTGAGCCTCGGCAAGGAAAAGCCGCAGGCAACGGGCCACGACGAAGCATCGTGGGCGCAGAACCGTCGCGCCGACCTCGTCTACCAACAGTAAGTAACGGAAGAATTGCCGTATGACGCACCGTGTATCCTGGCTGCGCGTTGCCGCAGCGTTCTGCGTCGTCGGCGCGGCGTGGTCGGCCGCGCCGGCGCACGCCGGCATGTTCGACGACAACGAGGCGCGCCGCGCCGTGCTCGATCTGCGCAGCAAGAGCGACAACCTGGCCAGCCAGTTGTCGGCAGCCCAGCGTACGATCCTCGATCAATCCGGCCGTATCGACCAGCTGAACCAGCAGGTCGCAACGCTACGCGGCGAGAACGAGGACCTGACGAACCGGCTGACGACGCTCGAACGGCAGCAGAAGGAGTACTACCAGGATCTCGACACGCGGCTCAAGAAGTTCGAGCCGCAACAGGCGACGATCGATGGTGTCGAAGGCACCGTTCAGCCCGGTGAAACGGATGCGCTCAGCGCGGCGCAGCAGCAGTTCCGCAACGGCAATTTCAAGGCTGCCGCGGCGTCGTTCCGCAGCTTCATCGCGAAGTATCCGCAAAGCCCGTACCAGCCGACCGCGCAATACTGGCTCGGCAATGCGCAATACGCGCTGCGCGACTACCGCGGGTCGACGGCGACTTGGCAGGCGATCGTGAGCAAGTATCCGCAGCATCCGCGCGCGGCCGATGCGCTCGTCGCGATCGGCACGAACCAGCTGGAACAAGGCCAGAAGGCGGCCGCGAAGAAGACGTTCGAGCAGGTCGTATCGCAGTACGCCGGGTCGAACGCGGCGCAGACGGCGCAGGGCAAGATCGAGAGCATCAAGTAAATCGTCGCGACGGGTCGTTGACAGGTATACGACCCGCCGCTATAATCTTTTGCTCTTTGGGTCGTTAGCTCAGTTGGTAGAGCAGCGGACTTTTAATCCGTTGGTCGCGTGTTCGAGTCACGCACGGCCTACCAAGGATGTAAAAAAGGGGCTTCCGGGAAACCGGAAGCCCCTTTTTCATTGATGCTCGCCGGTTGAGTCCCCGGGCTGCCGCGGCCGCGTCTCCATCGCCCTACCCGTTCTCCGACATCCTCGCCGCGACGACCACGCTCGTTCGCGTCATCCTGCACGCTGCGTGCGCAGCCATCGCCGCAGCGTCGCACCGAGCACCGCACGGAACGCCTGCTCCGAGTGCGAGCCGAGCGCTAACCCGATCGCCGCTTCGCCCGCGCCGCGTCTGCTGCAGGAACGCGCCACGCGCGCATCGTCCGGCTCCCCACGACGAACGGGCCAATACCCTTCCACGGAAATGTCGCGCCGAGATCGACCGGCAACAGATGAAACGCGACCATGCGACATCGCGAGCGGACGGTCGACGCCGGCCCGGGCAAGGCCGCCGCATGCATCCTTCACCTCGACGTGACTTCCTGCCCGACGACAACCATCGACGCCACGCGTCCATGAGACGTTTACGCCAAAAATGTCGCTATCGGCTATCGAAACCCTCATCCGTAACGCCCAGAATAGCCATGCATCGCCCGAGATCGCGGCACCAGCCGCTCAACCCATCCAAAGGACGCATCATGCTGAACTGGAACGAATACCGGAAGGAACTGACGACTCGCATCGGCGACATCGCGAAGCTCTCGCCCGACACGTTGGCCGGCTACAAGGCGCTGTCGGGCGCCGGCGCGAAGACGGGCCATCTCGACGCGAAGACGCGCGAGCTGATCGCCCTCGCGGTGGCCGTCACGACACGCTGCGACGGCTGTATCGCGGTGCACACTGCCGAAGCCGCGAAGCACGGCGCGACCAAGGAGGAAGTGGCCGAGGCGCTCGGCGTCGCGATCGCGCTGAATGCGGGCGCGGCGCTCGTCTACTCGGCACGCGTGATGGACGCGCTCGGCGACTGACGCGCGCGCCGCGTAGCCGCCGAATCGTCACCCGACGATCGCGGCGGCCAGTCCAGCGGGCCGGCCGCCGCGAACTCCGCTACCATGCGCGACAGTTCATCGCGAAGGAGCGCTCCATGTGCCGCTGGCTCGCCTACACCGGCAATCCGATCCCGCTCGAGACCGTGCTGTTTCGCGCGAAGCATTCGCTGATCGACCAGAGCCTGCATTCGGAACTCGGCGTGACGACGACCAACGGCGACGGCTTCGGGATCGGCTGGTACGGCCATCCCGATGAACTGCCGTTCCGCTACCGCTCCGTGCATCCCGCCTGGAACGACCGCAATCTGCGCGAAGCGGCCCGCGCGATCCACTCGCGCATGTTCGTCGCGCATATCCGCGCGGCGACCGATGGGCCCGTGCAGGAAACCAACTGCCATCCGTTCCGCCACGGCCGCTGGCTGTTCGCGCACAATGGGCTGATCCGCGATTTCCACAAGCTGCGCCGCGACCTGACGATGAAGGTCGACCCCGCGCTGTTCTCGACGCTGGAAGGCTCGACCGACTCCGAATTGATGTTTCGTCTCGCGCTGACCTACGGCCTGGAGCAAGCCCCGCTGCCCGCGCTCGAGCGCATGGTCGGCGTGATCGAGGAAACCGCGGCGCGGTATCGCGTCGCCGAGCCGCTCAACATGACGGTCTGCGCGACCGACGGCGAGCGGATCGTCGCGGCGCGCTATTCGAGCGAACGGCAATCGCGATCGCTGTTCCACAGCACGTCGTTCAGGCATTTGCACGAACTGTATCCGCACAATCCGCGTATCGCGGAAGTGGGCAACGATGCGTTCATGGTCGTATCCGAGCCGCTCGTCGACCTGCGCGGCGCATGGGAAGAAGTGCCCGAAAGCACGGCAATCGTCGCGCATGGGGCCGATGTACAGCAGCGGCCATTCAATCCAAGGCACAAGTGACGCGCTTTTCTCGGAATATCAGTCACTTGCCGAGGGCGCGGCATTGCGCCAGGGGATATTTATCCGCGGAAATTCGCGGCGTAAAACCTCGCGCAAAAAATATGATTCTAAAATCCTCGAGATTGACATCCGATTAACGAACCATCTTACGGCCCCATTTTAATCTGGCAATTCTATTTAAAACGGAAATACTCGCCACCGCATTATCCGTGCCGAAATGGAAAGTCACGCCATTACGCGCGCGATACGCTGATGCGATGTCAGCCATACCGGGCAAGGCGGCGGCAATAATGCCTGGGTTCGTTTCAATTCGATTACCACCCTTATTTCAAATTGTTACGCAGTCCGTGGAAATTGCCAGTCGCGCACCCTCCGCTGCAATATTTCGTAATAAGATAGGAAATTTACGAGACATCGAAAAGCACGTTACAATCGGCCGACATTGCGATCGACAGATCGACTCAAAACAAAATTGCCCCTCGATTTTCGGCATATCGGCTCTGAAATGAATCATCCTGCCAATCCTTCTCCGCCCGATCCATTGTCCGGCGGCCGCAGCGCATTTTCGGGCCCGAACCCGCGCCCGTTCGTCGTGTGGCTGACGGGCGTGTCGGGCGCCGGCAAGTCCACGCTCGCCAGCTTGCTGAAGCTGCAGCTGGACGCGCTCGGGCATCGAACTTATCTGCTCGACGGCGACACGCTGCGCGAAGGGTTGAACCGGGATCTCGGCTTCAGCGATGCCGACCGGCGCGAGAACATCCGACGCACGGCCGAAGTGGCGCGGCTGATGACGGATGCGGGCTTCATCGTGATCGCCGCGCTGATCTCGCCGTTCGCGGACGCACGCGCCCAAGCGCGTGCGCGCTTCGCGCCCGGCACCTTCGTCGAGGTATTCGTCGACGTGGCGCTGGAGGTTGCCGAGGCACGCGATCCGAAGGGGCTGTACGTGTTGGCGCGACGCGGAACCATCCAGCAATTCACCGGCATCGGCTCGCCGTACGAGCAACCGGAGTCGCCCGAAGTACACGTGAGGACGGCGGAGGCGAGCCCCGACGCCTGCGTGGCCGAGATCATGCGGCAATTGCCGTTGTAGGCCGCGCTCGCACTGCAAGCATCGAGACACCATTGCGGCGAGCACGCGCAACACATCGACTGCGGCGCGCCCCGCATCCGGGTCGTCCGGTCATCCACGGCAGCGGCTGCACGTCGATTCCTTCGTCGAGCGCCGCATGCGCCGCCTGCGCACCCGCACCGCAACCAATGCACAAAAAAGCGGGGCAGCTCCCGTCGAGCTGCCCCGCTTTTTACTTCAATCGACAGAAACCGCGCCTGCTCAGCGTCCGCCCGTCTTCTGCGTGCTGCCCGACTGCCGCCCGCGCACCAGCTTCCACAACGCACCGAGCGCAACCGGCACGACGGCGGCGCCGATCCCCGCCAGCACGATCACGTTCAGGTACTGCCGGATGAACGGAATATTGCCGAAGAAGTAACCGAGCAGCACCAGCAGCAGCACCCACAGGAGCGCCCCGATCACGTTGAACAACTGGAAGCGCGTGAAGCTCATCGCCGATGCACCGGCGACGAACGGCGCGAACGTGCGCACCACCGGGATGAACCGCGCGAGCACGATCGTCTTGCCGCCATGCTTGTCGTAGAACGAATGCGTCTTCTGCAGCGCCGCGCGATCGAGGAAGCGCTCGAGCACCGGGATATGCGTATTGAACACCTTCGGCCCGATCCAGCGGCCGATCAGGTAGTTGACGGTATTGCCGGCCGTCGCCGCGACGAGCAGCAGCGCGATCAACGCGCCGACGTTCATGTCGCCGGTTGCCGCGAACGCACCGCCGATGAACAGCAGCGAATCGCCGGGCAGGAACGGCAGCACGACGAGCCCCGTCTCGCAGAACACGATCAGGAACAACACCAGATACACCCATGCGCCGTACTGCCGGATGAAGTCGCCGAGGAACGCGTCGATGTGCAGGACCAGGTTGACGAAATGAAGCAGCGTATCCAAATGCGATTCCTCGAAGGCGAAGGGCCGGACCGGCCGGAACAAGCGTGAACGCCCGCCGGACAAGGCGGCGCGCGCAACGGAGCCCCATGATACCGAAACTACCTTAAGGCTCCGTGAAAAAACGTAACGGCCGGCGGCTCCGGCACGCCGCCGCCGCGTCGCTATAATTCGGCCATGTCCGAAATCACCCAAACGGTCGCGGGCGACGCGTCCGCCCCTGCCCCGCGCCGCCTGCGCGCGATCCTGCCGCTGCCCGACCAGCTGATCAGCCAGATCGCGGCCGGCGAGGTCGTCGAGCGCCCGGCGTCGGTCGTCAAGGAATTGCTCGAGAACGCGATGGACGCCGGCGCGCGCTCGCTGCGCATCGTGCTCGAGGAAGGCGGCGTCAAGCGCATCTCGATCACCGACGACGGCTGCGGCATTCCGCCCGACGAGCTGCCGCTCGCGCTGATGCGCCACGCGACCAGCAAGATCCGCTCGCTCGAAGAGCTCGAGGCCGTGGCGACGCTCGGTTTTCGCGGCGAAGCGCTGGCGTCGATCGCGTCGGTCGCCGAGCTGGCGATCACCAGCCGCACGGCCGACGTCGCGCATGCGACGAAGATCGACGCGACGACCGGCGCGCTGTCGCCGGCCGCCGGCGCGGTCGGCACGACGATCGAGGTGCGCGAGCTGTACTTCAACACGCCCGCGCGCCGCAAATTCCTGAAAAGCGAGCAGACCGAGTTCGGCCACTGCATTGAAATGATCCGCCGCGCGGCGCTCGCACGCCCGGACGTCGCGATCTCGGTGCTGCACAACGGCAAGGCCGTCGAGCACTGGAACGCGAGCGAACCGGCGCAGCGCGTCGCGAAGATCCTCGGCGACGGCTTCGCGACCGCCCATCTGCCGCTCGACGAACGGGCCGGGCCGCTGGCCGTATACGGCTGCGCCGGCCTGCCGACCGCGAGCCGCGGCCGCGCGGACCAGCAATACTTCTTCGTGAACGGCCGCTTCGTGCGCGACAAGCTGCTCACGCACGCGGTGCGCGCCGCGTATGAGGACGTGCTGCACGGCGACCGCTATCCGTCCTACGTGCTGTTCCTCGACCTGCCGCCGGAAGCCGTCGACGTGAACGTGCATCCGTCGAAGATCGAAGTGCGCTTCCGCGATTCGCGCTCGATCCACCAATACGTGTTCCACGCGGTGCAGCGCGCGCTCGCGCGCCATGCGGGCGCGTCGCCGGACACGACCGCCGGCGGCCACGCCGCGCACCTCGAAGCCACGCCACGCGAGCCCGCCTCGTTCGGCGATACGCCGCTCGGTCAGCGCAGCGCGGCGGGCACGGGCGCGACGGGCTTTTCGCCGGCGGCTTCGTTCGGTGCGTCGTCGGGCTCCTCGTCCACTTCGTCCACCTCGTCCGCCTCGTCGCCCGGCAGCACGTGGATGCGTCAGGCGCGCATGACGCAGGGCACGCTGCCGGTCGCACAGCCGCTCGCGCTCTACGACGCGCTGTTCGGCCGCAAGGACACGGCCGCCGGCACGCCGCTGATCGCACGCGATTCCGCCGATCCAGCCGACCCGTCGCGCACTCCGCTGCCCGGCTTCGCCGCCATGCCGCTCGCGGCCGCCGCGCACGACGAGCAGCCGCTCGGCTTCGCGCTCGGCCAGATCCACGGGATCTATGTGCTCGCGCAAAACGCGCACGGCCTCGTGATCGTCGACATGCACGCGGCCCACGAACGAATTCTCTACGAGCAGTTCAAGAACGCGCTCGCCGATCGCACGGTCGCCGTGCAGTCGCTGCTGCTGCCGATATCGATGACGGCGACGCCGGTCGAGATCGGCACCGTCGAGGAAGAGCGCGACACGCTCGAATCGCTCGGCTTCGATCTCGCGGTGCTGTCGCCGACGACGCTTGCGATCCGCGCGGTGCCCGCGCTGCTGAAGGATGCCGACCTGCAGTCGCTCGCCCGCGCGGTGCTGGCCGATCTGCATGCGTTCGGCGGCTCGCGCGTGCTCACCGAGCGCCAGCACGAGCTGCTCGGCACGCTCGCGTGTCACCACGCGGTGCGCGCGAACCGGCGCCTGACGCTCGACGAGATGAACGCGCTGCTGCGGCAGATGGAAGCGACCGAGCGCGCCGATCAATGCAATCACGGCCGACCGACGTGGTATCAGCTGACGCTGAACGACCTCGACCGCCTGTTCATGCGCGGCCAATGAGCGTTTCGTTGCAGTCCCGTCCGACGACGATCGCATGCCTGCTCGGCCCCACCGCGTCCGGCAAGACGGCCGCCGCGCTCGCGCTGGCCGCGCGCCGGCCGATCGAGATCGTCAGCGTCGATTCGGCGCTGGTCTACCGCGACATGGATATCGGCACCGCGAAACCGACGCGCGACGAACGCGCGCGCGTGCCGCACCATCTGATCGACATCATCGACCCGGCCGATTCGTACTCGGCCGCGAGCTTTCGCGCGGACACGCTGCGGCTGATCGGCGAGATCGCCGCGCGCGGCAACACGCCGCTGCTCGCCGGCGGCACGATGCTGTACTACAAGGCGCTGACGCAGGGGCTCAACGACCTGCCGGGCGCCGACCCGGCGCTGCGCGCGGAACTCGATGCCGACGCCGCACGCGACGGCTGGCCCGCGCTTCATGCGCGGCTCGCGCGGATCGATCCGGCGACCGCCGCGCGGCTCGCGCCGAACGATGCGCAGCGCATCCAGCGCGCGCTCGAGGTGTGCATGCTGAGCGGGCAACCGATGTCCACGCTGCTCGCCGCGCCGCGCGCCGCGGACGATGCGGCCGCCGCCTACCGCTTCGTGCCGGTCGCGCTCGAGCCGTCGGACCGCGCGGTGCTGCATGCGCGCATCGCGCAGCGCTTCGACGCGATGCTCGAGGCGGGCTTCATCGACGAAGTCGAACGACTGCGCCGCCGCGAGGATCTTCATCTGGGGCTGCCGTCGATGCGCTGCGTCGGCTACCGGCAGGCGTGGGAGTACCTCGACGGCGCCATCGACTACCGGACGATGCGCGACAAGGGCATCTTCGCGACGCGCCAGCTGTGCAAACGGCAGATCACGTGGCTGCGCGCGATGCCCGAACGGATCGTGGTCGACTGCATCGCACGCGATTCGACCGCGCAGGCGCTCGATGCGCTCGAGCGCGTGCTCGACGGCCTCGCCGCGCGCTGACGCGCCCGCGTCGCGAGCCGCCGCACTTACTGCGCGAGCGTCACGAGATTGGCGTCGCGCACCAGCTGCCAGCGGCCGTCGCGCTTGCGGAAGATCGTCAGCGTGTGGCCCGAGCGCCGCACGGTGTCGCCGCCCGGCGGCGTCGCGTCGATCTCGATGAAATTGCGCAGATACGCCCAGTCGCCCATCACGCGCAGCTCGTCGATCCGGTAACGGCCGTCGACGGCCGCCGCGTGCGCGCCGCGCGATGCGGCTGCGAACGCCGCCTTGTCGAACGGCGGCTGGCCGGCGACCATGAAGATCGCATCGTCGGCGATCAGGTCGAGCACGGTCGCCAGATCGCCGCGGCGGCTCGACACGAACCAGGTTTCCACCAGCGTGCGAATCGCGTGTTCGTCTTCGGTCATCGTCGTCCCTCCTTCAATGCCGCATCGGCACGCCCGCGCCGAGCGCGAAAAAAAACCGCCCGGATCGTCTCCGGGCGGCTTTCGTCACTGCATGCTGCGGCGGCGCGTCAGACCACGACCGTCTGCGCCTCGCCTTCGCGGCTCGCACGCACGGTGCCGATCTTCCACACCTGCTCGCCGGCGGCCGTCAGGTCGGCGATCGCCGCGTCCGCATCGGCTGCCGCGACGATCACGGCCATCCCGATCCCGCAGTTGAACACGCGGTGCATTTCGGCGTCCGCAACGCCGCCGTGCTCCTGCAGCCACTTGAACAGCGGCGGCAGCGGCCAGGCGTTCTGGTCGAGCTCGGCGGTGAGGCCTTCGCGCAGCACGCGCGGAATGTTCTCGACGAGGCCGCCGCCGGTGATGTGCGCCATGCCCTTCACCGTCAGCTTCTGCATCAGCGCGAGCAGCGGCTTCACGTAGATGCGGGTGGGCGCCATCAGCGTGTCGGCCAGCGAGCGGCCGTGGAAATCGGCCGACAGGTCGGGGTTCGCGCGCTCGATGATCTTGCGCACCAGCGAGAAGCCGTTCGAATGGATGCCGCTCGATGCGAGGCCGAGCACCACGTCGCCTGCGCCGATCGTGCTGCCGTCGATGATCTTGCTCTTCTCGACCGCGCCGACCGCAAAACCGGCCAGGTCGTATTCGCCGTCCGGGTACATGCCCGGCATCTCGGCCGTTTCGCCGCCGATCAGCGCGCAGCCCGACAGCTCGCAGCCATGGGCGATGCCCTTGACGACGGTCGCGGCCGTGTCGACGTCGAGCTTGCCGCAGGCGAAGTAGTCGAGGAAGAACAGCGGCTCGGCGCCTTGCACGAGGATGTCGTTCACGCTCATCGCGACCAGATCCTGGCCGACCGTGTCGTGTTTGTTCAGATGAAATGCGAGCTTCAGCTTGGTGCCCACGCCGTCGGTGCCCGACACGAGCACGGGCTCCCGGTACTTCTTCGGCACTTCGAACAGCGCGCCGAAGCCGCCGATGCCGCCGAGCACGCCGTCGCGCAGCGTTTTCTTCGCAAAAGGCTTGATCTTGTCGATGAGCGCGTCGCCCGCGTCGATGTCGACGCCTGCGTCGCGGTAGGACAGACCCTGAGCGTCGGGAGCGGATTTCGGAGGATTCATGGGGGAATGCGAGAAGGTCGGTAAAATGCGATTTTACCCGAAGCCGGCCCGTTGGCCGGAATTCCCAGCACCGATTCGTCAGGGATTGCATCTTGGTCGACACGTCCCCGTTTTTCCCGCTCCGCGAGCCGTGCGCCACGCTGCGCACGCGGATGCGCGCGGCCACGCGGGCGGCCGGTGTCGGCGCGATCCCCGGTGCGTGCCCCGCGTACGGCACGCGTTTCGTCAACCGCCTCGCATTGTGACCGTCGTGACCCGTCAACTGACGCTCGATCTCGGCACGCCGCCGCCCGCCACGTTCGACAACTTCATCATGAACGAGGAGAACGACGAGCTCGTGTCGCGGCTCCAGAAGCTCGACCTCGCGCTCGCGGCGGGCCCCGTGCCGGACCGGTCGTTCTACATCTGGGGCGAGCCGGGCAGCGGCCGCACCCACCTGCTGCAGGCGCTCGTGAGCGACGCGTCGTACGGCTATGCGCGCTACCTGACGCCGCAGAGCCCGCTCGGCGCGTTCACGTTCGACCCGCGCATCGGCATCTACGCGATCGACGACTGCGACAAGATGAGCGACACGCAGCAGGTCGCGCTGTTCAACCTGTTCAACGAAGTCCGCGCGCATCCGTCGAGCGCGTTCGTGGCCGCGGGCCCCGCGGCGCCGCTCGCGCTCGACGTGCGCGAAGACCTGCGCACGCGGCTCGGCTGGGGGCTGGTGTTCCACCTGTCGCCGCCGTCCGACGCCGGCAAGATCGCCGTGCTGAAGCTCGCGGCGAAGGAGCGCGGCATCGCACTCACCGACGACATCGCCGCGTACCTGCTGACCCATTTCCGCCGTGACATGCCGAGCCTGATGGCGCTGCTCGACGCGCTCGACCGCTTCTCGCTCGAGCAGAAGCGCGCGGTCACGCTGCCGCTGCTGCGCCGGATGCTGGCGCGCCCGGGCGACGACATCGCGCCGCCCGGCACAGGCCCGAACCGCTTCGAGTAAAATGCCCTTCCATGACTAATCTGGCACTCTTTGACCTCGATCACACGCTGATCCCGACCGATAGCGACCACGAATGGGGTCGCTTCATGGTGAAGCTCGGCATCGTCGACGCGGAAAGCTTCTCGCGTCAGAACGATCAGTTCTTCGCCGACTACAAGGCCGGCAAGCTCGACATCCACGCGTACCTGTGCGCGATGCTCACGCCGCTCGCGAAGTATTCGCGCGCGCAGCTGGCCGAATGGCACGAGCAGTACATGCACGAGGTGATCCGCCCCGCGATGACGCCCGCCGCGCTCGAGCTGGTGCGCAAGCACCTCGACGCCGGCGATCTGTGCTGCGTCGTGACGGCGACCAACGAATTCATCACGCGCCCGATTGCGACCGCGTTCGGCGTCGAGACGCTGATCGCGTGCGAAGTCGAAACGACCGACGGGCATCCCGACTCGCCGTACACGGGCCGGCCGACCGGCACGCCGAGCTATCGCGAAGGCAAGATCGTGCGCACCGAAGCATGGCTCGCGTCGCTCGGCAAGCACTGGGACGACTTCGAGCACAGCTACTTCTACAGCGACTCGCACAACGACATCCCGTTGCTCGAGAAAGTCACCGACCCGATCGCGACCAACCCCGACGACACGCTGCGCGCGCATGCAAGCAACCGCGGCTGGCGCATCCTGGACCTCTTCTGAACGTCGTGATCAAAAAATTCATTCGCAAGCTGCTCGGCCAGGACGGCGCCGAGCAAGCGGCCCCGGCCGCAGCAGCCTCAGCTTCGGCCTCGGCCGAACCGCCCGCCACCTCGCCGCGCGCCGCCAAGGGCAGCCGCGGCACCGCCGCGGCGAAGAAGCCGCGCAGCAACCACGAACCGACCGTCGTGCCGGCCAGCGTGCACCGGATCGATCCGTCGCTGATCTCGAAGAACGCGGTGCGCGTGACCGACACGCTGCAGCAGGCGGGCTTCCGTGCGTTCATCGTCGGCGGCGCGGTGCGCGACCTGCTGTTCGGGATCGCGCCGAAGGACTTCGACGTCGCGACCGACGCGACGCCGACCGAGGTGCAGCGCCTGTTCCGCCGCGCCCGCCTGATCGGCCGCCGCTTCCAGATCGTGCACGTGCAGTTCGGTCAGGAGCTGATCGAGGTGTCGACGTTCCGCGCGCTGGTCGATGCGCCGCCCGAGGCCGCGCCGGCCGAGCCGCCGAAGCGCCTGAAGCGCGACGAGCTCGATCGCCGTACGCATGCGGTCGACGCGAGCGGCCGCGTGCTGCGCGACAACGTCTGGGGCGAGCAGCACGAAGACGCGGCGCGCCGCGACTTCACGATCAACGCGATGTACTACGACCCGTCGACGCAGACGGTGCTCGATTACCACGACGGGATGGCCGACATGCGCGCCCGTCTGCTGCGGATGATCGGCGATCCGGCCACCCGCTATCGCGAGGATCCGGTGCGGATGCTGCGCGTGGTGCGCTTCGCGGCGAAGCTCGGCTTCGAGATCGAGCCGCACACGCGCGAGCCGATCAAGCCGCTGGCCGACCTGATCAACAACGTGCCGGCCGCGCGCCTGTTCGACGAGATGCTGAAGCTGCTGCTGTCGGGCCACGCGCTCGCGTGCCTGAAGCAGCTGCGCGAGCAGGGGCTGCACCACGGGCTGCTGCCGCTGCTCGACGTCGTGCTCGAACAGCCGCAGGGCGAGAAGTTCATCACGCTCGCGCTGAACAACACCGACGCGCGCGTGCGCGCCGGCAAGCCGGTGTCGCCCGGCTTCCTGTTCGCGACGCTGCTGTGGCACGACATGCGCCAGCGCTTCGAGCAATACTCGGCCGACGGCGAATTCCCGGTGCCGGCCCTGCATCGCGCGATGGACGACGTGCTCGACATGCAGACCGAGAAGCTCGCGATCCACAAGCGCTACTCGGCCGACATGCGCGAGATCTGGGGGCTGCAGCTGCGCCTCGAGAAGCGCTCGGGCCGCAGCGCGATGCGGCTGCTGGAACACCAAAGATTTAGAGCGGGGTATGATTTCCTCCTGTTACGCTGCGAATCCGGCGAGCTCGATGCAGAGGTCGGCCAGTGGTGGACGGATTTCATCGAAGGCGATGCAGCCGCGCGTGAGGCCCTCCTCACGCAGGGCGGTCCGAAGGAAAAATCGCCGCGCAAGCGGCGCCGCCGCGGCGGCGCGCGAAACCGCCAGCCGGGCGAAGGTGCAGCCGAGCAGTCGCGGGACACCGAGGGCGGTTCGGGCGACTGACGCTCGCTGGCGAACGACGTAGGAAGTGATGCCATGACGGTTGCATATATCGGACTGGGGGCGAATCTCGGCGATGCGCGCCAGACTCTGAAGGACGCGGTGGTGTGCCTGGCACAGCAGCGCGCCATCTCGGTCCTCGGCAAATCGAGCCTGTATCGCACGGCGCCGTTCGAAGCGAGCGGCGACGATTACTACAACTGCGTCGTCAAGCTCGACACGACGCTGTCGGCCCGCGAGCTGCTCGCGCTCTGCCAGAAGATCGAACATCACTTCGGGCGCGAGCGCCCGTATCGCAACGCACCGCGCACGCTCGACCTCGACATCCTGCTGTTCGGCACCGATGCGATCGACGAGCCCGACCTGATCGTCCCGCATCCCCGCCTCACCGACCGCGCCTTCGCGCTCGTGCCGCTCATCGAAATCGACCCGGCGCTCGACATCCCGCTGCGCGGCCGCGCCGACGCATTTCTCGCGGCCGTCGCCGATCAGCGCGTCGAGAAGGTGCAGACCTGCCAATGCCTGATGCAGAAGGCCCTCGCCGCCGGCGCAGACGCCGACAAGAACCGCTGCCGATGAACAATGCTCCGCTGACCGTCACCGCGCCCGATCTGCGCGCCCCGCACCGCTACCTGGTGATCGAAGGCCCGATCGGCGTCGGCAAGACGACGCTGGCGCGCCTGCTCGCCGAACGCTGGTCGATGCAGGCGCTGCTCGAGCGCCCGCAGGACAACCCGTTTCTCGAACGCTTCTACCGCGACACCGCGCGCTACGCGCTGCCCGCGCAGCTCGCGTTCGCGCTGCAGCGCGCGCAGCAGGCGCGCGAGCTGCTCGGCGCGCTCGACACCGGCCGGCCGGTGGTCGCCGATTTCATGCCGCAGAAGAACGACATCTTCGCGCGGCTGAACCTGCCAGAAGACGAATGGCAGCTGTACCGCGCGATCGCCGCGCACGTCGACGTACCGCAGGCGCCCGCGCCCGATCTGGTCGTCTATCTGCAGGCGAGCCCCGAGGTGCTGTTCTCGCGCATCCAGAAGCGCGGCCTGCCGATGGAGCTGCAGATCAGCGACGCGTACCTGCGCGCGCTGGTCGACGCCTACAACGAATTCTTCTATCACTACGACCGCACGCCGGTACTGACGGTCGCGGCCGAACATCTGAACCCGCTGGATTCCCCCGAAGACCTCGCGCTGCTGATCGAGCGCATCGACACGATGCGCGGCCGCAAGGAATTCTTCGTCAAGGGCGAGACGACGCGCTGACGCGCGCACCGCCCGCCGTTCCTCCCCCATTCGAACCGGATTTCCCCATGACCTATCTCCAGGAATCGAGCCGGCCTGCGATCACTGTGCCGAAGCTGCAGGCAATGCGCGAAGCCGGCGAGAAGATCGCGATGCTGACCTGCTACGACGCGAGCTTCGCCGCGCTGCTCGATCGCGCCGGCACCGACGTGCTGCTGATCGGCGACTCGCTCGGCAACGTGCTGCAAGGCCACACGACCACGCTGCCCGTGTCGCTCGACGACATCGCGTACCACACCGCGTGCGTCGCGCGCGTGCAGCCGCGCGCGCTGGTCGTCGCCGATCTGCCGTTCGGCACCTACGGCACGCCCGCAGAAGCGTTCGCCCATTCGGTCGCGCTGATGCGCGCGGGCGCGCAGATGGTCAAGCTCGAAGGCGGCGAATGGCTCGCCGACACGATCCGCTTTCTCGTCGAACGCTCGGTGCCGGTGTGCGCGCATCTCGGCCTCACGCCGCAGTCGGTGCATGCGTTCGGCGGCTTCAAGGTTCAGGGCCGCACCGAAGCCGGCGCCGCGCAGTTGCTGCGCGACGCGCGCGCGATCGAGGACGCCGGCGCGCAGCTCGTCGTGCTCGAAGCGGTGCCGACGCTCGTGGCCGCCGAAGTCACGCACATGCTGAAGATCCCGACGATCGGGATCGGCGCGGGGCTCGATTGCTCGGGCCAGGTGCTGGTGCTGCACGACATGCTGGGCATCTTCCCCGGCAAGCGGCCGCGCTTCGTGAAAGATTTCATGCAAGGCCAGCCGAGCATCCAGGCCGCCGTCGAAGCGTACGTCAGCGCGGTGAAGGAGCGCACGTTCCCCGGCCCCGAGCATTCGTTCTGATCCGCGGGCCGGCCGCTCGCTCGCCGGGCGCGCGGCCCGGACAAAAAAGCGCGGCGTCCTGTACGGGACGCCGCGCTTTTTTATCTATACGGCACGCCGCGCGGGCCATCAGTGGATCATTTCAACACGGCGTCGAGCGCGCCGCGCAGCGCGTTGGTGAGCAGCAGCGCATCCGCGCGCGCGAGGTCGTCGCGCGTGACGATCCGCTCCAGCGCGTCGAACGCCGGATCGTCGAGCAGCACGCCGCGCATCACGCCCGGCAGCACGCCGCTCGCCAGCGGCGGCGTGACCCAGCGCCCGTCGAGCTTCACGAACAGGTTCGAGCGACCGCCTTCGGTCACCTCGCCGCGCTCGTTGACGAACAGCATGTCGAAGCCGCCGAGCGCCTCGGCCGCCTGCCATGCGCGGTCGTATTCGGCACGGTGGGTCGTCTTGTGCAGCAGCAGCGCGTCGTCGCTGCGCGTCGGCGCGAAGCCGTGCGCAGACGCAAGCATCACACCGACCGGCCCCGCCGGCAGCGGCTGCAGCGCCGCGACGGTGATCTCGAGCGTTCCGTCCTTCGCGAGCGCGAGCTTCATCCGGTACGGGCCGTCGCCGTCGAGCGCCGCGCAGCGCGCGTCGATCGCGCGGCGCAACGCGGCGGCGTCGAAGCGAAAGCCGAACGCGTCGGCGCTGCGTTGCAGCCGGGCGAGATGGCGCTCGACGTGGCGGATGCCGGCCGCGCGCGTCGCGGCGGTGGTTTCGAACAAGCGGAAGCCGGGATCGGCGTCGGTCAGGAAACGCGCTTTCAATTCGCACTCCGCGTATTCGTCGGCGGCCACGCTGTCGAGGACGATGCCCGCGCCCACGCCCATCGTGCCGCGCCAACGGCCGGTAGAGGCGGCGGCTGTGGCAGGAGAACCCACCGGGGGGATCGCGGTGGGTGCTTCGGGTGCTTCGGGTGCTTCGGGTGCTTCGGGTGCTTCGGGTGCTTCGGGTGCTTCGGGTGCTTCGGGTGCTTCGGGTGCTTCGGGTGCTTCGGGTGCTTGAGGTGCTTGAGGTGCTTGGGATGCTCTGTGTGCTTCAGGTGCTTCCAACGCCTCGACTGCTTCAGCCGCCTCGATCCTCAGCGTCCGGATCGCGACCGACAGGCAGAAGTCGCCGCAACCGGCCGCGCCGCTCGACGCCCCGTGCGGCGCATCGAGCCAGCCGATCGCACCCGTGTAGAGCCCGCGCGGCGTCGCCTCGATCGCATCGATCAGCTCCATCGTCTTGTGCTTCGGCGCGCCGGTGATCGACCCGCACGGAAACAGCGCGCGCAGCATCTGCGCGAACGTGGTGCCATCGCGCCAGCCGGCCTCGACGGTCGACGTCATCTGCCACACCGACGCATACGGCTCGACCGAGAACAGCGCCGGCACCTTCACCGAGCCCGTGCGGGCGATGCGCGACACGTCGTTGCGCAGCAGGTCGACGATCATCACGTTTTCGGCGCGGTTCTTCGGATCGTTCGCGAGGAACGCGGCCGCCGCGGCATCTTCGTGCGGATCGGCCGAGCGCGGTGCGGTGCCCTTCATCGGCCGCGCGCGCAGCACGTCGCCGTGCTTCTCGACGAACAGCTCCGGCGAACACGATACGACCCACGCGCCGTCGGGCAGCGCGATCAGCGCGCCGTAACGCACCGGCTGACGCGCGCGCAGCCGCCGGTACAGCGCGAGCGGCGTGCCGAACATGTCGAAATTCAGCCGATACGTGTAGTTGATCTGGTACGAATCGCCCGCGCGCAGCGCGTCGTGCACGGCCGCTATCGCCGCGTCGAATGCGTCGCGCGACACGCTCTTGGCGACATGCGCGACGCCCGCGATCGACGGCGGGCCGCCGCCGTCCTGCTGCGCGAGCCATGCGTCGGCTTCGTCGCGCGACAGGCGCTCGCAGCGCGCATACAGCAAAAAGCGCAGCGGGGCGTCGCCCGGCTGCGCTCGTTGCAGATTGCGCCCGAATTCGTAATCGCCGACGACGACCGCATGCAGCCCGTCGCGCAGATCCTGCGCGAGCGCCGCGTCGACCTCGTCGAGCCGTGCCGGATCCGTGCAGACGCGTTCGTGCACGAAACCGGAATACAAACGACTCGACCGTGCGGACGCGGTCGAGTCGCAATCGTCCAAGAGCGCGAACGACGCGCTCTCGCAGCCTTCAGTCATGCGTTCACTCGAAGAAGCTCTTCATGCGGTCGAACCAGCTCTTGCTCTGCGGGCTGTGACGCGCACCGCCCTCGGCCAGCGACTTCTCGAACTGCTTGAGCAGGTCGCGCTGCTGGTCGGTCAGCTTCACCGGCGTCTCGACCTGCACGTGCACGTACAGATCGCCGGCGATGCTCGAGCGCAGCCCCTTGATGCCCTTGCCGCGCAGCCGGAACGTCTTGCCCGACTGCGTGCCTTCCGGCACCGGGAACGACGCGCGGCCGGCCAGCGTCGGCACCTCGATCTCGCCGCCGAGCGCGGCGGTCGTGAACGGGATCGGCATCTGGCAGTGCAGATCGTCGCCGTCGCGCTCGAACACCGCGTGCGGCTTGATGTGGATCTCGACGTACAGGTCGCCCGGCGGCCCGCCGTTGATGCCCGGCTCGCCGTTGCCGGCCGAGCGGATCCGCATCCCGTCGTCGATGCCGGCCGGGATCTTCACCTCGAGCGTCTTGGTTTCCTTCACCTTGCCCGAGCCATGGCAGTGCGCGCACGGTTCGGGGATGTAGGTGCCGGTGCCGTGACACTTCGGGCAGGTCTGCTGGATGCTGAAGAAGCCCTGCGACATGCGCACCGTGCCCTGGCCGTGACAGGTCGGGCAGGTTTCCGGCTTCGTGCCGGGCTTCGCGCCCGAGCCGTGACAGACTTCGCACGACACCCAGCTCGGCACGCGGATCTGCGTATCGTAGCCGTGCGCGGCCTGCTCCAGCGTGATCTCCATGCTGTAGCGCAGGTCCGCGCCGCGATACACCTGCGGGCCGCCGCGGCCGCCGCGCGCGGCGCCGCCCGCGGCCTGACCGAAGATGTCGCCGAAGATGTCGCCGAACGCATCCGCGAAGCCGCCGAAGCCCTGACCGCCCGCGCCGGCCATGTTCGGATCGACGCCTGCGTGGCCATACTGGTCGTACGCTGCACGCTTCTGGCCGTCCGACAGCATTTCATAGGCTTCCTTCGCCTCCTTGAAATGCTCTTCCGCATCCTTGTTGTCCGGATTGCGGTCGGGGTGGTACTTCATCGCAAGCTTGCGATATGCCTTCTTGATTTCGTCGTCGCTCGCATTCTTCGCGACGCCCAGAACCTCGTAGTAATCCCGTTTCGCCATATCGATTCACTGTGCCGCCACGCATCGCGCACGCGGCGGCTCCTTTCGCCCGCAGTAAAGTCTCTCGACTCGTCTGGCGCTGCACCGTCCGCGGACGGCTCACGCAGCACCCGCCAAAAAACAAATGTGCCCGGAGGGCCGCGAGGCCCGCCAGGCGTGGAGTCGATCCGGCCATCCGGAAGGAAAGACAGACCGCTGTTCAGCCGCACCGCACACCGCGCGTCGTGCGCGGCGTGCGGTGCCATGGCAACCCGGCTTAGTCCTTCTTCACTTCCTTGAACTCGGCGTCGACGACGTCGTCAGCTGCCTGCTGCGCGCCGCCCGCATGGGCCGCGCCTTCCGCTGCACCTGCCGCGCCCGCCGCACCGGCCTGCTGCGCCTGCATGTCGGCGTACATCTTTTCGCCGAGCTTCTGCGAAGCCTTGCCGAGCTCCTCGACCTTCGCGTCGATCGCCGCCTTGTCGGCCGACGTATCCTTCAGGACGTCCTCGAGCGACTTCAGCGCCGCTTCGATCTTTTCCTTCTCGCCCGCGTCCAGCTTGTCGCCGTACTCGGTGAGCGCCTTCTTCGTGCTGTGGACGAGCGCGTCGCCCTGGTTGCGCGAATCGGCCAGCTCACGCAGCTTGTGGTCTTCCGCCGCGTTCGCTTCCGCGTCCTTGATCATCTGGTCGATTTCGGCGTCGGACAGGCCCGAGTTCGCCTTGATCGTGATCTTGTTTTCCTTGCCGGTCGCCTTGTCCTTCGCGCCGACGTGCAGGATGCCGTTCGCGTCGATGTCGAAGGTCACTTCGATCTGCGGCACGCCGCGCGGTGCGGGCGGGATGCCTTCGAGGTTGAACTCGCCGAGCAGCTTGTTGCCCGCGGCCATCTCGCGTTCGCCCTGGAACACCTTGATCGTCACGGCCGACTGGTTGTCGTCCGCCGTCGAATACACCTGCGAGTGCTTCGTCGGGATCGTCGTGTTCTTGGTGATCATCTTCGTCATCACGCCGCCGAGCGTCTCGATGCCGAGCGACAGCGGGGTCACGTCGAGCAGCAGCACGTCCTTGCGGTCGCCCGACAGAACCTGGCCCTGGATCGCCGCGCCAACCGCGACGGCTTCGTCCGGGTTCACGTCACGGCGCGGTTCCTTGCCGAAGAACTCCTTCACCTTCTCCTGCACCTTCGGCATGCGGGTCTGGCCGCCGACCAGGATCACGTCGTCGATGTCCGACACCTTGACGCCGGCGTCCTTGATCGCGATGCGGCACGGTTCGATCGTGCGCTCGACGAGGTCTTCCACCAGCGCTTCCAGCTTCGCGCGGGTGATCTTCAGGTTCAAGTGCTTCGGACCCGATGCGTCCGCCGTGATGTACGGCAGGTTGATTTCGGTCTGCTGGCTCGACGACAGCTCGATCTTCGCCTTTTCGGCCGCTTCCTTCAGGCGCTGCAGCGCGAGCACGTCCTTCGACAGGTCGACGCCCTGCTCCTTCTTGAACTCGCCGATGATGTAATCGATGATGCGCTGGTCGAAGTCTTCGCCGCCGAGGAACGTGTCGCCGTTGGTCGACAGCACTTCGAACTGCATTTCGCCGTCGACGTCCGCGATTTCGATGATCGACACGTCGAACGTACCGCCGCCGAGGTCGTACACGGCGATCTTGCGGTCACCCTTCTCTGCCTTGTCGAGGCCGAACGCGAGCGCCGCGGCGGTCGGCTCGTTGATGATCCGCTTGACTTCGAGGCCCGCGATGCGGCCGGCGTCCTTGGTCGCCTGACGCTGGCTGTCGTTGAAGTACGCCGGCACCGTGATCACGGCTTCCGTGACCGGCTCGCCGAGGTAGTCTTCGGCCGTCTTCTTCATCTTGCGCAGCACTTCAGCCGAAATCTGCGGCGGCGCGAGCTTCTCGCCGTGCGCTTCGACCCATGCGTCGCCGTTGTCGGCCTTGATGATCGCGTACGGCATCAGGCCGATGTCCTTCTGGACTTCCTTCTCTTCGAAGCGACGGCCGATCAGGCGCTTCACCGCGAACAGCGTGTTCTTCGGGTTGGTCACGGACTGACGCTTGGCCGGTGCGCCGACGAGCACTTCGTTATCGTCCATGTAGGCGATGATCGACGGCGTCGTGCGCGCGCCTTCCGAGTTCTCGATGACCTTGACCTGATTGCCTTCCATGATGGCGACGCACGAGTTCGTGGTGCCGAGGTCAATACCGATGATCTTTCCCATTTTTCCTAATCTCCAGAAATGCCTGTTTGCTGCGCGAAACCCCGCGTTTTTGGGCGGTTTCGCACGCCAGAATTCAACTCTGTTCCCGAAATGCGTCCGGCCGATCCGTTTTCAAGACCCGCCAAGCGATGCGGATATTAAATTTTTTCAATCGCCGCCGGTAGCCGGATCGTGCGGGGTGCCGCGGCCGTCGCCGGACGCCGCGGCGATCTTCGCGCGCGCCGCGGCCACCGCCGCCTCGAACTGCGCGAGCCCATGCCAGCCGGTCGCGCGGCCGAGCCGCTTGCCGCCGTGGAAGAAGAACCACGTCGGCACGCCGTGCAGGCCGAAGCGGCGCCCCAGCTCATGATGTTCGTAGACGTTGCAATGGAACCACTTCAGGCCCAGCGCGCGGATCGCGTCGGGTTGCGCGAGCATCGCCTTCTTCGCGATCTCGCAGTTGAAGCAGTCGACGCCCCAGAAGAACACGACGGCCAGCGCGTCGCCGGCGCCGGCGAGTTCGGCGTCGAACGTGTCGGCCGCCAGCGCCTGCATGTCGAACGCATCGAACGCGGCCGGATCGACGCCGGCGGGAAGCATCGCGGCCGCCTTACTTCGGCTGCGCGACGGTGACGAGCGCCGGGCGCAGCACGCGGTCGGCGATCATGTAGCCTTTTTGCAGCACGGCCACGACGGTGTTCGGCTCCTGCTCGGCCGGGACCATCGAAATCGCCTGGTGCTGGTGCGGGTCGAACTTCTCGCCGACCGGGTTGATCGCGACGACGCGGCCCTTCTCGAGCGCGCTCGTCAACTGGCGCAGCGTCAGCTCGACGCCTTCGCGCACCTTCGCGATGTCGCCGGAGGTATCGACGGCAGCCGCCTCGAGGCTGTCGAGCACCGGCAGCAGGTGCTCGGCGAAGCTCTCGATCGCGAACTTGTGCGCCTTCGACACGTCGTCCTGCGCGCGGCGACGGACGTTTTCGGTCTCGGCCTTCGCCCGCAGGTAGCTCTCCTGCAGCTCGGCGACCTTGGCTTGAGCCTCCGCGAGCGCCGCGTCGGCGGCTTCGGCGGCGGGAGCGGCGCCTTGTGCCGCTTGCTTCGCGCTGCCGATGTCTTCGGCCGATTGGGTAGCCGGGTTCTCTTGCGTGTTTTCCATGTCGCTGAAAGTCGATTAGAGGTTGAAGCCAAACCGGCAACCGCCGGGCCGTATGCCCGCGGCGCCGCACATTGCTGCTGCAAATAAGGCCGGAAACTGCGATTTCAAGAGGGTTATCCGCGCCGATTCGTGAAGACCGCGAAACAACCGCGCGCGCGGCGCGCGATTGCACGCATTTGCCGCCAGATTGGACGAAACGACCGGTAACACCGCTTACCAGGCAAGTACTAGCTCGGCATCGGGGCCTGCACTACACTCCATTCAAGCGTCGGAAAGCGCGTTAACCCTAGCTTGCCGCCGCCCGACATCCACCATGAGGCGAGTACCGTGAAACTGACCTTTGCGATATCGGTGGTCGCGCTGGTACTCATTGCCGGCACCACCACCATCTGCCTGTCCGGCGCCGTCACCGACCGCACCACCGAATACGGCAGCGCCCGCGCGACGTTCGACCAGATGTTCAGCGTTCACCCGAAAATCTGTCGATGATGCGACGGTCGCGCTTGGTCGGCCGGCCGTGCAGCTCGGCCGCCGGCTCCCGGTAGGTACGGCGCCGTTCGAGTTCGGCGAGCCGCGCGGTGCGGCCGGCCTCGGTTTCCGCGTAGAGCGTCTGCGCGACGCTCGCCGGGCCGCGCACGTCGCAGATGCCCAGCACGGCAATGTGCCAGACCACTCCGTCGATCGCAATCTCGACCTCGTCGCCGACGCGCACGTCCTTCGACGGCTTGACGGCCGCGCCGCCTATCTTCACGTGGCCCTTGTCGACCGCGTCCGATGCAAGCGAACGCGTCTTGAAGAACCGCGCCGCCCACAGCCACTTGTCGATGCGCAGTTTCGCGCCCGGTTCGGTCGAAATCCTGTAGTTCATCGCGTTCAACTCACCGTTTCGGGCTGCGCCGCCTTGGCCGGCCAGCCCTGCAGATTCTCGGCGACGATCTCGCCGAGCGCGCCGATCCACGCGGACGCCCCGTTCAGGCACGGTATCCGGTGGAACGCCTGGCCGCCGCCCGCGAGAAACTCGTCGCGCACTTCCATGCCGATTTCCTCGATCGTCTCCAGGCAATCGGCCGTGAAGCCCGGACAGAACACGTCGGCGCGCCGCACGCCGGCCTCGCCGAGCTCGCGCAGCGTCGGCGCCGTGTACGGCTGCAGCCACTCGGCCTTGCCGAAGCGCGACTGGAACGTCACGCGGCATTCGAGCGTGGACAGCCCGAGCGCGGCCATCAGCAGCGCGCCCGTCTGCTGGCACTGGTCGTGATAGGGGTCGCCCAGGTCGAGCGTGCGCTTCGGCACGCCGTGGAAGCTCAGTACGAGCTTGTCGCCGGCCGCGAAGTCGGGCCGGCCGTGCTGCGCCCAGTAGTGACGCACCTGCTCGGCGAGCGCATGGATATAGGCCGGATGGTCGGCATAGTGCCGCACCGTGCGCACTTCCGGCTGGTTGCGCATCCGCGTGAGCGCGGCGAACGCGGCATCGAACGCGGTTGCGGTGGTGGACGCCGAGTATTGCGGATACATCGGCATCAACAGCACGCGTTCGACGCCCGCGCGCTTGAACTGCGCGAGCGCCTGCGCGATGTTCGGGCTGCCGTAGCGCATCGCGTAATCGACCTGCACCTGATAATCGTTCGCTGCGAGCAAATGCCGCACGCCTTCGGTCTGGCGTTCGGTGTACACCCGCAACGGCGAGCCTTCAGGCATCCAGACCGCCGCGTATTTCTTCGCCGACGCGCGGCCGCGCAACGGCAGGATCACCGTGCGCAGCAGCACCTGCCAGATGGCCTGCGGAATTTCGACGACGCGCGGATCGGACAGGAATTCGGCGAGATAGCGGCGCACCGCGCGCGGGGTCGGGGCGTCGGGCGTGCCGAGATTGATCAGCAGCACACCGATGCGATGGGCAGCCGCGACGCTCGAAGGCGGCTCAAGGTCAAAGCGCATGGGCAGGATCGTGCTCGCGGCACGCAGTCGAACGGCTCTCAATTATAGCGGCCCGCCTCGATCGGGGCGGCTGGCCGTTCGGCCGACTGGCGGCGCACACGGCGCCGCGGCACGATGGCGGGACGATGACGGTGCGCAAGCGGCCGGCTTATTGCTGGCTCAGCGCGAGCGACAGCAGCCGCGCCGTGATGTCGACGATCGGGATCACGCGGTTGTACGCCATGCGGGTCGGGCCGATCACGCCGAGCGTGCCGACGATCTTGCCGTTCACCTCGTACGGCGCGGTGACGACGCTCATTTCCTCGATCGGCACGAGCGTCGATTCGCCGCCGATGAATATCTGCACGCCCTGGGCGTGGCTCGACACGTCGAGCAGTTGCAGGAGGCCCGTCTTTTGGTCGAACACGTCGAACAGCTTGCGCAGCCGCGCCATGTCGGACGACAGGTCAGCCACCTCGAGCAGGTTGCGCTCGCCGGAAATCAGCACGGTGTCCTCGGTGTCGGGCACCTCGGTGCTGGCCGTCACGGCCGCGTGCATCAGCGTGGTCATGTCGCCGCGCAGCTGGTCGATCTCGTCGCGCAGGCGGCGGCGCACCTCGTCGAACGACAGGCCGGCGAAGTGCGCGTTGATGTAGTTCGACGCCTCGGTCAGCTGCGACGGCGTGTAGTCGCGCGGCGTTGCGAGCATCCGGTTCTGCACGTCGCCTTCGGGCGTGACGATGATCAGCAGGATCCGCTTGTCCGACAGCCGCATGAATTCGATCTGCTTGAACACGTGGCTGCGCCGCGGCGTCAGCACGACGCCGGCGAACTGCGACAGGTTCGACAGCACGCTCGCCGCCGCCGCCACCACGCGCTGCTGCGGCTCGCCGGCCTGCAGCGTGTTCTGCACCTGCCGCGCGACGGCCTCGGCGTCGATCGGCGCCTCGACCGTCAACATCGTGTCGACGAACAGCCGGTAGCCGCGCGGCGTCGGGACGCGCCCGGCGGAGGTATGCGGGCTGGACACGAGGCCGAGCTCCTCCAGGTCGGACATCACGTTGCGGATCGTCGCCGGGCTCAGCTCGAGCCCGGAGTAACGGGACAACGTGCGCGAGCCGACCGGCTGACCGTCGGCGATATACCGTTCGATCAGGGTTTTGAGGAGGGTTCGTGCGCGAGGATCTAGCATGGTGGAAAATTTTAGCGCAACCGGGCGGGCGCGGCGAGTGGCCGCAGCGTTCATCGCGCCGGCCGGCCGATCCGGCCCCGTGCGCGCGGAGCCGGTTCTTTTCGTCAACGAGCTATGGTGTAATGCCGGCATGAAAACCGGTAATCAGTTCAATACTGTTGCGCTCGTCGGCCGGAGCAACACGCCCGGCATCGCCGAGCCGCTCGCCACGCTCGCTGGCTGCATCGCGAAACTCGGCTTCGACGTCGTGTTCGAGGCCGATACCGCGCGCGAGATCGGCATCTCGGGCTATCCGGCGCTCACGCCGGCGGAAATCGGCGCGCGCGCGGACGTCGCGGTGGTGCTCGGCGGCGACGGCACGATGCTCGGCATCGGCCGCCAGCTCGCGCCGTACAAGACGCCGTTGATCGGCATCAACCACGGGCGGCTCGGCTTCATCACCGACATCGCCGCAGCCGACATGCAGGCACTCGTGCCGGTGATCCTGTCGGGCAAGTTCGAGCGCGAGGAGCGCTCGCTGCTCGAGGCGCGGATCGTGCGCAACGGCGAACCGATCTACCACGCGCTCGCCTTCAACGACGTCGTCGTGAACCGCAGCGGTTTTTCCGGGATGGTCGAGCTGCGCGCGTCGGTCGACGGCCGCTATATGTACAACCAGCGTTCGGACGGCCTGATCGTCGCGACGCCCACCGGCTCGACCGCGTACGCGCTGTCGTCGGCCGGCCCGATCCTGCATCCGCAGCTGCAGGGCGTCGTGCTCGTGCCGATTGCGCCGCACGCGCTGTCGAACCGGCCGATCGTGCTGCCGGACGATTCGAAGATCGCCATCCAGATCGTCGCCGGTCGCGACGTCAACGTGAACTTCGACATGCAGTCCTTCACGGCGCTCGAGCTGAACGACACGATCGAAGTGCGCCGCTCGAAGCACACGGTGCCGTTCCTGCACCCGATCGGCTACAGCTATTACGCGACGCTGCGCAAGAAGCTGCACTGGAACGAACACGCATCGAACGAAGACGACAAGGCGTCCTGACGCAAGCGAGCCCGACACCATGCTGCGCCACCTCTCGATACGCGACTTCGTCATCGTCGCCGCGCTCGACCTCGAATTCGACGGCGGCTTCACCGTCTTTTCCGGCGAAACCGGCGCCGGCAAGTCGATCCTGATCGACGCGCTGGCGCTCGCCCTCGGCGAGCGCGCCGACGCGAGCGTCGTGCGCGCCGGCTGCGGCCGCGCCGACATCACCGCCGAGTTCACGCCGCACGACCGCGTCGCGCGCTGGCTCGACGAGCACGCGTTCGATGCCGAGGACACCGTGATGCTGCGTCGCGTGATCGACGCGAACGGCCGCTCGCGCGCGTTCATCAACGGCACCAGCGCCACGCTTGCCCAACTGCGCGAGCTCGGCGAAATGCTGGTCGACATCCACGGCCAGCATGCGCACCAGTTGCTGATGCGGCCCGACGCGCAACGCGAGCTGTTCGACACGCACGCGGGCTTGGCCGCCGATGCCGCCAACGTCGCGCGCGCATGGCGCGTGTGGCGCGACGCGACACAGGCGATCGACGCGGCAAAGGCGCACGAGCGCGAGCTTCAGCTCGAACGCGAAAAGCTCGCATGGCAGCTCGCCGAGCTCGACAAGCTCGCGCCGCAACCGGGCGAATGGGATGAAGTGGGCCACGAGCACAAGCGCCTGTCGCATTCGGCGAACCTGATCGCCGGCGTGCAGGGCGCGCTCAACGCGCTGTCGGAGGCCGACGGCGCGATGCTGCCGCAACTCGGCGCGATCGTGTCGAAGCTGCGCGGCCTGGCCGACTACGACAGCGGGCTCGCCGACGCGCTCGCGTCGCTCGAACCGGCCGAGATCCAGCTGCAGGAAGCCGTCTATTCGCTGTCGCACTACGCGCAGCGCCTCGATCTCGATCCGGCCCGGCTCGCGCAGGTCGAAGCGCGCCTCGACGCGCTGCACTCGACCGCCCGGAAGTTCCGACTGCCGCCCGACACGCTGCACGAGGAGCATGCGGCGCGCCGCGCGCAGCTCGCGGCGCTCGATGCGGCCGCCGACCTCGGCGCGCTCGAAGCCGCGCAGTCAAAGGCGTGGGATGCCTATCTCGCCGACGCGAAACGGCTGTCGAAGGCGCGCGCGCAGGCGGCGAAGGCGCTCGGCGCCGCGGTCACGGCCGGCATGCAGGAATTGTCGATGGCCGGCGGCAGCTTCGAAGTCGCGCTCGTGCCGCTGGCCGACGGCGGCCCGCACGGGCTCGAACAGGTCGAATTCCGCGTCGCCGGCCATCCCGGCGTGCCGCTGCGGCCGCTCGCGAAAGTCGCGTCGGGCGGTGAACTCGCGCGGATCAGCCTCGCGCTCGCGGTGATCGCCAGCGCGGCCAGCCCCACGCCCACGCTGATCTTCGACGAGGTCGACACCGGGATCGGCGGCGGCGTCGCCGAGGTGGTCGGGCGCCTGCTGCACCAGCTGGGGCGCAACCGCCAGGTGCTGTGCGTGACGCACCTGCCGCAGGTCGCCGCGCGCGGCGACCATCACTTCCAGGTCGCGAAGGGCGCGGACGAGCGCGGCGGCACCGTATCGTCGGTCATCGCGCTCGACAAGGCGAGCCGTGTGGAGGAAGTCGCGCGGATGCTCGGCGGGCTGGAGATCACCGCGACCACGCGCAAGCACGCGAAGGAAATGCTCGCGGCCTGAGCGGCCCGGCCGACGGCCGGGTCGGATGGAGGCGGACCACCCCGGGCCGGATCGGGGCATGCCGGGCTATATCGGCCCGCGCCGGATCACACGGAGCCGTGCTGGGCCACTGCGAGCCGTGCTGGGCCGCACCGAGTCGTGTCGTGCCGTGCCGTGCCGTGCCGAAGCCGTGCCGAGCCGCGCCGTGCCGAGCCACACCGAGCCGCGCCGTGCCGAGCCACACCGAGTCGCGCCGGCCTACACCACACCGAGCCGCGCCGGTCCACACCAC
>NZ_PQMX01000067.1:0-33392 GCF_004368385.1 Burkholderia sp. B10
GCGCGGGTGGGTGCGCGCTCGATGCTGCATTGCAGGGGAGGCGGGCGCTGCGACCGTGCCGGAATCAGGCGGGCAGGTAGGCGAGGCGCACGTAGATCGGCGCGAACGGTTCGGGCTGCGTGATCTCGACGAGCGATTCGCGCGCGAGCTCGAGCATCGCGATGAAGTTCACGACGACCACCGGCACGCCGCGCGACGTGTCGAACAGCTCGGCGAACTCCATGAAGCGCGCATTCTGCAGCCGGCGCAGGATCAGGCTCATGTGCTCGCGCACCGACAGCTCCTCGCGCGAGATCTTGTGATGCTGGACGAGCTTCGCGCGCTTGAGCACGTCGGCCCACGCGGCGCGCAGGTCGTCCGAGTTCACGTCGGGAAAGCGCGGCGTGATGCTCTGCTCGATATAGACCTCGGCGCGCAGGAAGTCGCGGCCGAGCTGCGGCAGTTGATCGAGGCGCTGCGCGGCGAGCTTCATCTGCTCGTATTCGAGCAGCCGGCGCACCAGCTCCGCGCGCGGATCCTCGGCTTCCTCGCCGGTGTCGGCCTTCTTGACCGGCAGCAGCATCCGCGACTTGATCTCGATCAGCATCGCGGCCATCAGCAGATATTCGGCTGCCAGCTCGAGATTCGACGTGCGGATCTGGTCGACATAACCGAGGTATTGCGCGGTGACCTGCGCCATCGGGATGTCGAGCACGTTGAAGTTCTGCTTGCGGATCAGGTACAGCAACAGGTCCAGCGGGCCTTCGAAGGTCTCGAGGAACACCTCGAGCGCATCGGGCGGGATGTACAGATCCTGCGGCAGCTTGAAGAGCGGCTCGCCGTACAGACGTGCGAACGCCGCGACACCGTCGACGGTGTCGGGCGTCGAATCGGCGCCCGCGGGCGCGGCGATCGCGTCGTCCTTGCGGGCGGCGCTGGCCTCGTCGGCGGCGCTCACGTCGTCAGAAGTTCTGGTAGTAGACGTAGGACGTTTGCTTCACGCGCGACTCCTGCTGCTCGGCGCGCTCGTCGAGGTCGATCGGCTGCTTGTCCCACAGCAGGGCACGACCCTTGCGTTGCTCTTCCTCGAGCGTCGGCTTCTGTTGCTTGAGCTGGTTCAGGAACTGCGTGACGTCGGACTGGTACGGCATGGCTTGGCTTTCCGTTTCTGGCGGCGCACGATGCGCCGGATTCGCGATGGCGGGATTTTACCGCATAGCGGGGAACAGCCGGTGTCAATCGCACGTCGAACGCGCTGGCCGGGCTGCCGGCCGCCGGCGTTGCGTGCAAGCATCAAAGCGGCGCCGCTGCGGGCGCGGCCGCGGCCGTGTGGTCAAATACAGGGTTTTCCACGAAATCACGACAACCGAGGGCGAGGTCATATTTGGCGGGTCCGGCGAACCACTACCACGCAGATACGGCGCACGACGCGGCCGCACGTTCGGCCCGCGATTCGCGCCGGCGCTCGCGGCGCGGCGCCGCCGCCGCGGCGCGGGCCGCCGTCGCGGGCTGCGTCGCCGCATTCTTCGCGCTGCCCGCCTATGCCAAATACGACGTCGACATCGACGCGCCGCGCGCGATCCGCAAGCTGCTCGGCGCGCACCTCGACATCGCGCGCTTCGCGAAGCGCGACGACATCAGCGACGATCAATTCGACTTCCTCGTGACGGCCACGCCGCAGCAGGTGCGCGACCTGACCGCGACGGCCGGCTATTTCTCGCCGGTCGTGCGCACCGACGTGCGCAGCCGCGACGGCAAGCGCGACGTGCGCGTCGCCGTCGACCCGGGGCCGCAAACCGTCGTCTCGGCGGTCGACCTGACGTTCAAGGGCCCGGTCGACGCCGAAGACCCGAAGCAGGAGGCCGCGACGCGCTTCGCGTTCTCGCTGAAACCGGGCGACCCGTTCACGCAGTCTGATTGGGACGGCGCGAAGAACGCGGCGCTCAAGCAGTTGCAGTCGCGCCGCTACCTCGGCGCGAAGATCGTGTCGTCCGAGGCGCGCGTCGATCCGCGCACGCAGCGCGCGACGCTGGCCGTCACGTTCGACAGCGGCCCGACCTTCACGATCGGCAAGCTCGATGTCGACGGCGTGCGCCGCTATCCGGAAAAGATCGTCACGAACGTCAATCCGCTGTCGGAAGGCGAGATCTACGACGCGCAGCGCATCGCCGAGCTGCAGCGGCAGCTGCAGAACACGCCGTACTACGCGAGCGTCGCGATCGACGTCGGCGACGACACGTCGAAGCCCGAACGCACGCCCGTACACGTGAAGGTCAGCGAGTTTCCGTACAACAGCATCCGCGGCGGCGTCGGCTACGCGACGGACACGGGCCCGCACGTGCAGGGGTCGTACACGTACCTCGACACGTTCGGCGCCGCGTGGCCGCTCACCGTGTCGGGCCGGCTCGACCAGATCCAGCAGTACGGGCAGGTCCAGCTGTCGATGCCGCCCGGCCAGAAAGGATGGACCAACAGCGTGCTCGCGTCGTACACGAACACCAACGTGTCGGGCACGCGGATCTACAGCGCGCGGGTCGGCGCGCAGCGCACGCGCTCCGGCCAGTTCATCGACTACGCGTACTCGCTGATGTACTACCAGGACCGGCTCGACCAGAACAGCGCCGGCCCGACCACGAGCCGCGCGCTGGTGCCGCAGTGGTCGTGGACGCGCCGCAACGTCGACGATCCGCTGTTCCCGCGTTCGGGCAACCTGATCCACGCGGAAGCCGGCTTCGCGATCAAGGGCGTGCTGACCGACCAGACCTTCATCCGCGGCTACGCGCGCGGCCAGCAATACCTGCCGATCGGCAGGCGCGACCTGTTCGTGTTCCGCGCCGAGCTCGGCGGCGTGTTCACCAGCGGCAGCTCGGCCGGCGTGCCGGCATCGCTGCTGTTCCGCGCGGGCGGCTCGAACTCGGTGCGCGGCTACGGCTATCAGAGCATCGGCAACAACGTCGACGGCTCCGTGCTGCCGACCAAGTACCTCATGACCGGCACCGCCGAATACCAGCACTGGTTCAACCACGACTGGGGCGCCGCGACGTTCTTCGACATCGGCACCGCGACCGATGCGTGGGGCGAGCGCGTGTTCTATCCGGGCGTCGGCATCGGCGCGCGCTGGCGCAGCCCCGTCGGCCCGATCAACGTCGACGTCGCATACGGGCTGCGCAACCGCAGCGTGCGCCCGTACCTGACGCTCGGCATCGCTTTCTGACCTCGCAGCCCGATCCACGACGAACCGCATGACGAAGGACCCGAACGACACGCCGCCGCCTCACGATCCGGACTCGCCCGAGGGGGCGCCCCACGGTGAGCCCGACCCGCCGCCGCGTGCGCGGCGGCGCGGCCGCGCGTGGCGCGTCGTCGCGTGGACGCTCGCGACGCTCGTGTTGCTGGTCGTGCTGGCGGTGGCGCTCGTGCTGGCCGCGGCGACCACCGAGCGCGGCACGCGGCTCGCGTGGCAGAGCGCGGTGCGCGTGCTGGGCGGGCGCCTCGTCGGCACGCTCGAGGGCGGGTCGCTCGCGACCGGCGTGCGGCTGCGCGACTTCGCGTGGACCAGCCCGGCCGGCGCGGGCACCGAAGTGCGGATCGACCGGCTCGACGGCCGCTGGGCGCTGACGCGCGCGCCGTGGCGCCTGTCGATCGCGTATCTGCGCGCGGGCACCGTCGACGTGCGAATCGTGCCGGGACCGTCGAAGCCGTCGACGCCGCCGCAGGACCTGCGCGTGCCGCTGCAGCTGCGCATCGACGACCTGCGCGTCGATCATCTGGCGATCCACGAAGGCGCATCGACGACCCAGCTCGACCATCTCGCGCTGAACGGCCGCAGCGACGGCCGTCACCACGAGCTCGCGCTCGACGGCGTCGACACGCCGTACGGCGCGCTGACCGCGCGCGCCAAGCTCGACGGCGTGAAGCCGTTCGCGCTGACGGGCACCGCGACGTACGCCGGCAAGCTCTCGGACGAACCGGTCAACGCGAGCGCGAACGTGTCGGGTTCGCTCGAAGCGCTCGTCGCCGACGTGTCCGCGAGCGGGATGAAGCTGAACGGCCGCGCGCACGTCGAGGCCGCGCCGTTCGGCGCGGTGCCGCTCACGCGCGCGTCGCTCGCGTTCGATCACGTGAATCCGCAGGCGCTTGCGCCCGGCGCGCCGGCCGCCGACCTCGCGCTGCGCGCCGAGCTCGCGCCGGTCACCGCCGCGCCGGGCGCCGCAGCCGCGAAGGGCTTCGCCGTGACGGGGCCGGTGTCGATCGTCAACGCGAAGCCGGGCACGCTCGGCGAGCACCTGCTGCCGGTCGTCGACGCGCATGCGACCGTGAAGCTCGACGCGCATGCGCAGCGCATCGACGGCCTCGCGCTGAAGCTGATCCGCGACGGCAGCGTGACGGGCGGCGGCACGCTGACGGGCGGCAAGGGCCGCTTCGATCTGAAGGCCGCGAACCTCGACCTCAATGCGTTCGTCGCCCAGTTGCGGCCGATGCGTCTCGGCGGCCCGCTCGGCGTGACGCTGGCCGGCGGCGTGACGACCGTCGACTTCGACCTGAACGATCCGAAGCTCGCACTGGGCGCGCGCGCGAAGGTCGCGCTGACGTCGCAGCAGACGGTGCTGTCCGACGCGCGCGTGACGGCCGGCAAGGGCCGCATCGACCTGACCGGCGTGTTCCGCCACGACGCGCATGCGAGCTACGACGCGAAGGCGACGCTGACCGCGTTCGATCCGCTGCTGCTCGCGGCGCTGCAGGCGCCGGCCGCAGGCGGCGGCAAGCAGCCGAAAGCGCCGGCGACGGCGCGGCCCAGGCGCGGCGAAACGCGCGTGTCGGGCACGCTGACCGCATCCGGCGCCTTGGCGCCGCAGTTGTCGACCAAGGCGACCTTCAAGCTCGGCGACAGCCTGTACGACGGCGTGCCGCTGACCGGCGCCGGTGTCGTGCAGCTCGCCGGGACGCGCATCCTGCCGAGCAACGTGAACCTGACGATTGCCGGCAACCACGTCGACCTGCACGGCAGCTTCGGCGCGCCGGGCGACCGGCTGCGCTTCGTCGTCGATGCGCCGGCGCTCGACCGGCTCGGCTTCGGCTTGCAGGGGCTCGTGCAGGCGCAGGGCGACCTGACCGGCAGCTTCGCGCATCCGAACGTGACGGCCGCCTACAAGGTGCAGCACTTGGTGATCGGCTCGAACCGGATCGGCGCCGCCGACGGGCACGCGGACATCCGCGACGGCGCGAACGGCACGCTGGTGTTCACCGCCGACGCGACCGACGTCGCGCTCGGCTCGCTGCAGCTGAAGTCGCTGCGCGCGAACCTGAACGGCACGCGCGCGAAGCACACGCTGGAGGCATCGGCGACGGGCGCGGCCGGCGGCCGCATGATCGACCTGACGGTCGCGGCCAACGGCGGCGTGGTCGAGAATCGCGACGGGATGCGCTGGGACGGCACCGTCACGCGCCTCGCGAACCGCGGCACGCCGACGCTCGCGCTGCAGGCGCCGCTCGCCGTGTCGGCCGGCGCCGGCCGGGTGACGCTCGGCGCCACGCAGCTCACGCTCGAAGGCGCCGCGATCGACCTGAAGTCGTTCGTGTTCGATCACGGCCAGATGCGCTCGGCCGGCGCCGTGCGCGGCGCGTCGGTCGCGCGCTTCCTCGAGATCCGCCAGGAGCTGACGGGGCAGCGCTCGCCGGTGCGAACCGACGTCGTGCTCGACGCCGACTGGGACTTCTCGCTCGGCGCGAACTCGACCGGCTACCTGCAGGTGAAGCGGCGCGGCGGCGACGTGACGATCGAGACGGGGCGCGGCATCGCATCGCTCGGGCTGACCGATCTGTCGGCGCGCGCGAACTTCGTGCCGGGCAACCGCCTCAACGTCGTGGCGCTCGCGAAGGCGAACCGGGTCGGCACGCTCGACGCGAACGTCACGGTGCCGGTGGCGCTGCGCGACGGCGTGTTCGGCGTCGTCGACGACGGCCCGCTGGCCGGCCGCATCGACGCCGACATCCCGTCGCTGCGGGCGACCGGCAACCTGTTCGGGCCGAGCTACCTGCTCGGCGGGCGCGCGGCGCTGAAGCTGACGATCGCCGGCACGCCGGTCAAGCCGAGCGTGTCCGGGATGCTGACGGGCGACGAGCTGTCCGCGACGCTGGTCGATCAGGGCGTGCAGCTGAAGGACGGCATCGTGCGCGTCAAGCTGGCGGAGAACCTCGTCGAATTCCAGCAGGTCGAGTTCCACGGCGGCGACGGCACGCTGCGCGCGATCGGCCGCGTGCGGCTCGACGGCGAGGCGCCCGACCTGACCGCGAGCATCGTCGCGGACAAGCTCGAGCTGTTCGCCGCGCCGGACCGCAAGCTGTCGCTGTCGGGCAAGGCGACCGTCGCGAACGACGGGCCGCGCGGCGCGCTGTCGATCGACGGCAAGTTCGTCGTCGATCACGCGCTGTTCGACCTGCCCGAGCAATCGGCGCCGCACCTGTCCGACGACGTCGTGATCGTCGGCCCCGAGGGCACGGTGCGCGGCGACGTGCAGACGGGTACCGCGGCGGCCAAGCCGCAGAAGGTCGAGAACAAGCCCGCGCCGTCGCTTGCACCGCGCGCGAACATCGACATCGGCCTCGGCAACGATTTCCGCTTCAAGGGGCACGGCGCGGATCTCGGCCTGCGCGGCACGATCACGGTGATGAGCGCGCCGGGCGTGCCGCTGCGCGCGGTCGGCAACGTGCGCGTGACCGAAGGCTCGACCTACACGTCGTTCGGCCGCAAGCTCGCGATCGAGAACGGCTTCTTCACGTTCAACGGCCCCGTGTCGAACCCCGGCGTGAACATCCTCGCGATGCGGCGCAATCAGGAGGTCGAGGCCGGCGTGCAGGTGACCGGCACGATCCAGTCGCTGACGGTCAAGCTGGTGTCGGAGCCGAACGTCACCGACAACGAGAAGCTGTCGTGGCTGCTGTTCGGGCACGGCACCGACCAGGGCAACAATGTCGGCCAGCAGGGCACGATGACGGCCGCGCTCGCGCTGCTCGGCAGCGTGACGGGCAAGCGGGTCGCGCAGACCTTCGGCCTCGACGAATTCTCGATCGGCCGCAGCGACGTCGGCCTGACCGATCCGCAGGTGATCCAGGTGTCGAAGGCGATCAACGAGCGCTTCGTGCTCGGCTTCGAGCAGGGCTTGCAGTCGGCCAGCAACGCGTTCAAGGCGACCATCAACCTGACGCGCTTCTGGTCGGTGTCCGCGTACGGCGGCACGTTCCAGGGCGTCGATCTGAACTACACGCGGCGCTTCGACCGCTGGTTCAGCCAGCGCTGACCGAGCCCACGCACGCACGGCCCGTGGCGCGACCATGAAAAAAGCCCCGCACGTCATCGTGCGGGGCTTTTTCGTTGTGGCGGGTGCGGCGGGCCGCTTACTTCACGCGCATGCCGGGCTTCGCGCCGCTGTGCGGCTCGAGGATGTAGAGGCCCGGCTCGGCCTTCTCGTCGGCGGCCGACGCCGCGAGCACCATCCCTTCGGAGAGCCCGAACTTCATCTTGCGCGGCGCGAGGTTCGCGACCATCACCGTCAGCTTGCCGACGAGCTGCTCCGGCTGATACGCCGACTTGATGCCCGAGAACACGTTGCGGGTCTTTTCCTCGCCGACGTCGAGCGTGAGCTGCAGCAGCTTGTCCGAGCCTTCGACGGCCTGGCACGCGACGATCTTCGCGATGCGCAGATCGATCTTCGCGAAGTCGTCGATCGAGATCGGGCCGTCGTTCGCGGCGTTCGCGGCGGCGGCCTTCGCGTTCGCCTTGGCCGGCTTCGCGTCCTTCGCGGCGGCGGCGCCGGTCGCGCCCGAAGCGGCCGCCGCAGCAGCGCCGTCGGCCTGCAGCGAACCGCGGTTCGCGGCGAGCAGCGCGTCGATCTGCTTCGCGTCGACGCGCGTCATCAGATGCTGGTACGCGTTGATCGGCTGCGCGGACGACAGCGGCTTCGCGGCATCGGCCCATGCGAGCGGCGCGATCCCGAAGAACGCCTCGACGGCCTGCGCGACGCGCGGCATCACCGGCTTCAGCGCGAGCGACAGCAGGCGGAACGCCTCGAGGCTCACGCTGCAGGTCTCGTGCAGCGCGACCGCGTTGGCCGGGTCCTTCGCGAGCTCCCACGGCTTCGCGCCGTCGACGTACGCGTTGACTTCGTCGGCGAGCTCCATCGTCTGGCGCAGCGCGCGGCTGTATTCGCGGGCTTCGTAGTGCGCGGCGATCGAGCCGATCGCGCTGCGCAGCTTCGCGACGAGCGGATGATTCATCGCGCTGTCCTGCACGCGGCCGTCGAAGCGCTTGATCAGGAAGCCGGCCGCGCGGCTCGCGATGTTCACGTACTTGCCGACCAGATCGCTGTTCACGCGCGCCTGGAAGTCGTCGAGGTTCAGGTCGATGTCTTCCATCGTCGCGTTCAGCTTCGCGGCGAAGTAGTAGCGCAGCCACTCGGGGTTCAGGCCCGTGTCGATGTAGCTCTGCGCGGTGATGAACGTGCCGCGCGACTTCGACATCTTCGCGCCGTCGACGGTCAGGAAGCCGTGCGCGAACACGTTGGTCGGCGTGCGGTGGCCCGAAAATTCGAGCATCGCCGGCCAGAACAGCGTGTGGAAATACAGGATGTCCTTGCCGATGAAGTGATACTGCTCGGCCGTCGCGCCCGGGCGGACCCACGCGTCGAAGTCGATGCCCTTGCGCTCGCACAGGTTCTTGAAGCTCGCGTAGTAGCCGACCGGCGCGTCGAGCCACACGTAGAAATACTTGCCCGGCGCGCCGGGGATTTCGAAGCCGAAGTAGGGCGCGTCGCGCGAGATGTCCCAGTCGGCGAGCTTCGCTTCGCCGGCGTCGCCGAGCCATTCGCGCATCTTGTTGGTCGCTTCGGGCTGCGCGAGGCCGCTGACCCAGTCGCGCAGGAACGACTCGCAGCGCGGGTCGGACAGGCGGAAGAAGTGGTGCGTCGACGTCTTGCGCACCGGCGTCGCGCCGGACACGACCGAGTACGGGTTCAGCAGGTCGGTGGGCAGGTAGGTCGAGCCGCATACTTCGCAGCTGTCGCCGTACTGGTCCTTCGCGTGGCACTTCGGGCATTCGCCCTTGATGAAGCGGTCCGGCAGGAACATTTCCTTGACCGGGTCGTACGCCTGCTCGATCTCGCGCTCGGCGATCAGGCCGTTTTCCTTCAGCGCGACGTAGATCTTCTCGCTGAGCACGCGGTTTTCGTCCGAATCGGTCGAATAGAAATTGTCGAACGACACGCCGAAGCTGTCGAAGTCGCGCTTGTGCTCGGCCCACACGCGGTCGATCAGCTGCTTCGGCGTGAGGCCTTCCATCTCGGCGCGCAGCATGATCGGCGTGCCGTGCGTATCGTCGGCGCCGATGTAGTAGACCTCGTGCCCGTGCATTCGCAGCGTCCGCACCCAGATGTCGGTCTGGATGTACTCGACCAGATGGCCGATGTGGATCTGGCCGTTGGCATAGGGAAGGGCGGACGTAACGAGGATCTGGCGGCTGCCTTGCGGCGCCGCGGCCTGCACGGAAGCGAGGTCGGTTGCGGACATAGGGTCTGTAGAAGGAACGGCTAAACGACGGAAACTGCGATTCTAGCAGGGGCGCGGGTCGCCCAGTCGGGCCGGGGCGGTGCGAGGGCGGGCGCGGCGTGCGGCGCCCATGAAGTGCGTGCCCGGCGCTGCGATGCTGCGCCGCAGCACGAAAATTCCGGGCAAAAAAAACCGGGGCGGATACGGCCCCGGAGCAACAACGACAAGAGGAGAATGGTGACGCGCCGGCTGCGCCAGCCGCGTACCGTAAAGACAGACCGCGGGTCGCGACAGAAGTTCGAAATTTTTTTCGATTTGTTACGGAGCCCGCGCCAAGCCTTGTGGCACGCGGCCGCGCGCCGAATGCGCGGCCTCGTCTCCGGTCGTCGTGCCGCTTACTGCTGCGCTGCGCGCAGGTAGATTTCGACGCGGCGGTTCTGCGCGCGGCCGGCTTCGGTCGCGTTGTCCGCGATCGGGTTCGACGCGCCCATGCCCTGCGCCGACAGGCGGCCGCCGGCGACGCCGCGCTGCACGAGCGCATTGACGACGCTCTGCGCGCGGTTCTGCGACAGCGTCTGGTTCAGCTGTGCCGAGCCCGTGCTGTCCGTGTAGCCGACGATCGAGGCCGTCACTTGCGGGTTCTGGTTCAGCGTCGTCGCCAGATCGTTCAGCAGCGGCGTGAATGCCGGCGTGATCGCGTACTGGTTGGTGGCGAACGTCACCGAGCTCGGCACGTTCAGCTTCAGCGAGCCGTCCGGCTGCTCGGTCACCTGCGTGCCCGTCTTCGCTGCCGACGGCGCGAGCTTGTTCTTGATCGCCTGCCAGTTGTAACCCGTCACGCCGCCGACCAGCGCGCCGACGCCCGCGCCGATCGCCGCGCCCTTGCCGCCGCCGGCCAGCGCGCCGATGCCCGCGCCCAGCGCCGCGCCCGTGCCGGTGCCGACGGCCGTGTTGTTGCCTTGCTGCGTGGCGCAGCCGGCGAGCAGTGCGCCGGCGAGTGCGAAGACGGACAGGCGAGTCGCGATTTTCATGTTCATCTTGGATTCCTCTGTTGGTTGAACGAGTCGACAACGACGACAAACATCAGGTGCGGCTCCGTGCACGGACGCCCCGAAAACGGCGGGCAGGCCCGTGTAGACGGTTGCCGCGAAGGCGGCTGCATGCCCTGTTCGCCAGCGGGGCTGTTCGTACAGGGCGACGCATCAGCCTCTACAATATAGGCGGTTCGCGGCCGATTTGGCCCCATAGCATACCGCACGCGAAGATTGCGCCGTCGTGCGCATTCGCGCAATGGCGTGCAACAGATTCTTTCACTTTTCCTGATTTTTGCTGCGTAATTTGATCTTTTTTGACGATTGCGCGTGGAAAAACGATTTCACGGAGTTTCGATGAGCATTGACCGGGCACAAGTCGACGCCGCGCTGGCGGCTGTCGTCGACCCCAACACCGGCCGTCCGTATGCGGCCAACAAGGGCGTGCGCAACGTCGCGATCGATGGCGACGTCGTGGCGGTCGACGTGGTGCTCGGCTATCCGGCGCGCAGCCAGCACGATGACGTGCGCGCGCGCATCGCGGCGGCCCTCCAGGCCGTGCCGGGCGTGCGCGACGCACGTGTCGCCGTGTCGCAGGAGATCGTCGCGCACACGGTGCAGCGCGGCGTGAAGCTGCTGCCGAACGTGAAGAACATCGTCGCGGTCGCGTCGGGCAAGGGCGGCGTCGGCAAGAGCACGACGGCCGTGAACCTGGCGCTCGCGCTCGCCGCCGAAGGCGCGTCGGTCGGCATTCTCGACGCCGACATCTACGGCCCGTCGCTGCCGACGATGCTCGGCATCCACGGCCAGCGCCCCGAGTCGCCGGACAACCAGTCGATGAACCCGCTGGTCGGCCACGGGCTGCAGGCGAACTCGATCGGCTTTCTGATCGACGAGGACAATCCGATGGTGTGGCGCGGCCCGATGGCGACGTCGGCGCTCGAGCAGCTGCTGCGGCAGACCAACTGGCGCGAGCTCGACTACCTGATCGTCGACATGCCGCCGGGCACCGGCGACATCCAGCTCACGCTCGCGCAGCGCGTGCCGGTGACGGGCGCGGTGATCGTGACGACGCCGCAGGACATCGCGCTGCTCGACGCGAAGAAGGGGCTGAAGATGTTCGAGAAGGTCGGCATTCCGATCCTCGGCATCGTCGAGAACATGAGCATCCACGTCTGCTCGAACTGCGGGCACGAGGAGCACATCTTCGGCGCGGGCGGCGCCGAGCGGATGGCGAAGGACTACGACGTCGACGTGCTCGGCAGCCTGCCGCTCGACATCGCGATCCGCGAGCGCGCCGACAGCGGCACGCCGACGGTCGTGGCCGACCCGGACGGCGCGCTGGCGCGGCGCTATCGCGACATCGCGCGCGGCGTCGCGCTGGCGATCGCGGAACGGGCGCGCGACATGACGTCGAAGTTCCCGTCGATCGTTGTTCAGAATACTTAAAGCCCTTGCGGGGCGGGCCTGCACGCTGTTTACGGCGCCGCGAGGCGCGGTATCATGGCGACTTTTCCCGGGTCCCTTTACCCGCCCGGTATGGCCGCCGTGTGATAACGGCTGCCAGCCGGCATGAGGATCGAATGAACCAACGACACCACGGCGCGCGCGTCGGCCGCGCGCGGCGCGCGCTGCTGACCGCCGCCGCGCTGGGCCTGCTGGCCGGCTGTACCTCCTTTTCCTCGACGCACGAGAAGCGCGCCGACGCCCAGTTGCAGCCGACCGTCGGCTCGCAGGCGCGCGGCGCGGTCACGTTCGTCGAGCGCCCGGACGGCGTCCAGGTCACTTACAACCTGGTCGGGCTGCCGCCGAACACCGATCACGCGCTGCAGGTGCACGAACGCGGCGACTGCAACGCCGGCGACGGCTCGAGCGCCGGCCAGGTGTTCGCGCCGGCCGCCGACCGGCTGCGCGCCGGCGCGCGCGTCGCCGGCGATCTCGGCAACATCCACGCGGACGCGAACGGCGTCGCCGCCGGCTTCATCGTCGCGCCCGATCTGGCCCTCGACGGCGTGCGCTCCGCGCTGAACCGCGCGGCGCTGGTCTACCGCGACCCGAGCGATCCGGCGTTCGCGCAGCACGGCGCGGGGCCCGCGCTGGCCTGCGGCGTGATCCGTTGAGCGCCGCCGCGTACACGCGGCGATCATCGCGTAAAATGTCCGGTTTTCCCGGCTGCCGCGTCGACGCGGCAGCCGCCGTCTGTCACCGTCACGCACCGTTTCCTGGCGCCCCGTTATGAGCATCAAGTCCGACAAGTGGATTCGGCGCATGGCCGAAGAACACAAGATGATCGAGCCGTTCGTGCCCGATCAGGTTCGCGCGTCCGAGGACGGCCGCAGGATCGTCAGCTACGGCACGTCGAGCTACGGCTACGACATCCGCTGCGCGGACGAATTCAAGATCTTCACCAACATCAACTCGACGATCGTCGATCCGAAGAACTTCGACGAAGGTTCGTTTGTCGATTTCAAGGGCGACGTGTGCATCATCCCGCCGAACTCGTTCGCGCTGGCCCGCACCGTCGAATATTTCCGCATCCCGCGCACGGTGCTGACCGTCTGCCTCGGCAAGTCGACGTACGCGCGCTGCGGAATCATCGTCAACGTGACGCCGTTCGAACCCGAATGGGAAGGCTACGTCACGCTGGAATTTTCGAATACCACGCCGCTGCCCGCGAAGATCTACGCGAACGAAGGCGTCGCGCAGGTGTTGTTCTTCGAAAGCGACGAAGTGTGCGACGTGTCGTACGCCGATCGCGGCGGCAAGTATCAGGGTCAGCGCGGTGTCACGCTGCCGAAAACCTGATCTGCTTGCATAACGTCTCACCAGTTTCCGGGTGACCGCTGCGCGTGACGCGCCGCGGTCGTTCTTTTTGGAGAATCGCCCATGAAGTTTCGTTTCCCCGTCGTCATCATCGACGAAGATTTCCGCTCCGAGAACATCTCGGGCTCCGGCATCCGGGCGTTGGCCGAAGCGATCGAGAAGGAGGGCGTCGAAGTCCTCGGCCTCACGAGCTACGGCGATCTGACGTCGTTCGCGCAGCAGTCGAGCCGCGCGTCGTGCTTCATCCTGTCGATCGACGACGACGAACTCATGCTCGGCGAAACGGGCCCGGACGGCGAGCTGCCCGAACTCGCGACCGCGATCATCGAGCTGCGCGCGTTCGTCACCGAAGTGCGCCGCCGCAACGCGGACATCCCGATCTTCCTGTACGGCGAGACGCGCACGTCGCGCCACCTGCCGAACGACATCCTGCGCGAGCTGCACGGCTTCATCCACATGTTCGAGGACACGCCGGAGTTCGTCGCGCGGCACATCATCCGCGAGGCGAAGGTCTATCTCGACTCGCTCGCGCCGCCGTTCTTCAAGGAACTCGTGAAGTACGCCGACGAAGGCTCGTACTCGTGGCACTGCCCCGGCCACTCGGGCGGCGTCGCGTTCCTGAAGAACCCGCTCGGCCAGATGTTCCATCAGTTCTTCGGCGAGAACATGCTGCGCGCCGACGTGTGCAACGCGGTCGACGAGCTCGGCCAGCTGCTCGATCACACCGGCCCGGTCGCCGCGTCCGAGCGCAACGCCGCGCGGATCTTCAGCGCCGATCACCTGTTCTTCGTGACCAACGGCACGTCGACGTCGAACAAGATCGTGTGGCACGCGACGGTCGCGCCCGGCGACATCGTGCTGGTCGACCGCAACTGCCACAAGTCGATCCTGCACGCGATCACGATGACCGGCGCGATTCCGGTGTTCCTCACGCCGACGCGCAACCACTTCGGCATCATCGGGCCGATCCCGCGCGACGAATTCAAGCCGGAGAACATCCGCAAGAAGATCGAGGCCAACCCGTTCGCGCGCGAGGCGCTGCGCGAGAACCCGGACATGAAGCCGCGCATCCTGACGATCACGCAGAGCACCTACGACGGCGTGATCTACAACGTCGAGATGATCAAGGACCTGCTCGGCGACCTGCTCGACACGCTGCACTTCGACGAAGCGTGGCTGCCGCACGCGACCTTCCACGACTTCTACCGCGACATGCACGCGATCGGCGACGGCCGGCCGCGCACCGGCGCGCTGGTGTTCGCGACGCACTCGACGCACAAGCTGCTCGCCGGCATCTCGCAGGCGTCGCAGATCGTCGTGCAGGATTCGGAGAATCGCACGTTCGACAAGCACCGCTTCAACGAGGCGTATCTGATGCACACGTCGACGAGCCCGCAGTACGCGATCATCGCGTCGTGCGACGTCGCGGCCGCGATGATGGAGCCGCCGGGCGGCACCGCGCTCGTCGAGGAATCGATCGCGGAGGCGATCGACTTCCGCCGCGCGATGCGCAAGGTCGACGCCGAATACGGCGACGACTGGTTCTTCAGCGTGTGGGGCCCGGACGACCTGTCGGCCGAGGGCATCGGCTCGCGCGAAGACTGGATGCTCAAGCCGAACGATCACTGGCACGGCTTCGGCTCGCTGGCCGAAGGCTTCAACATGCTCGACCCGATCAAGGCGACGATCATCACGCCGGGGCTCGACGTCGACGGCGAGTTCGGCGACACGGGCATCCCGGCCGCGATCGTCACGAAGTATCTGGCCGAGCACGGCATCATCGTCGAGAAGACCGGCCTGTACTCGTTCTTCATCATGTTCACGATCGGCATCACGAAGGGCCGCTGGAACTCGATGGTCACCGAGCTGCAGCAGTTCAAGGACGACTACGACAACAACCAGCCGCTGTGGCGCGTGCTGCCGGAGTTCGTCGCGCAGCATCCGCGCTACGAGCGCGTCGGCCTGCGCGACCTGTGCACGCAGATCCACGACGTGTACCGCGCGAACGACATCGCCCGCCTGACGACGGAGATGTACCTGTCCGACATGGAGCCGGCGATGAAGCCGTCGGATGCGTTCGCGAAGCTCGCGCACCGCAAGATCGACCGCGTGCCGCTCGACGAGCTCGAAGGCCGCGTGACGAGCATTCTGCTCACGCCGTATCCGCCGGGCATCCCGCTGCTGATTCCGGGCGAGCGCTTCAACAAGACGATCGTGAACTACCTGCGGTTCGCGCGCGACTTCAACGAGCGCTTCCCCGGCTTCCATACCGACATCCACGGTCTCGTCGCGGAAGAAGTGAACGGCCGCGTCGAGTACTTCGTCGATTGCGTGCGCGACTGATGGCGACGCGCGGACGAATCCGGACGATGCGCGCGGCGGCGGCCGCGCTCGTCGTCTGGGCGGCGGGGATCGCCGGGCAGGGCGCCGCGCACGCGGAAGTCGCGGCCGCCGACCCGATCGACGTCGCGATGCGGCAATGCCTCGCGCGGCGCGACCGGTCGTCGACGGCTGGCCAGATCCAGTGCATGGGCGAAGCGCAACGGCAGTGGCAGACGGTGATGGACGGCGCGTACCAGCGCCTGTCGAACGACGCGCCGGCCGACGTGAAGCGCGGCTGGCAGGATAGCCAGCGTCGCTGGGTCACGTGGCGCAAGGACGAGATTCAACTGCTGAAGGCCGTGTACGACACGACGCGCGGCACGTCGTATGCGATGTCGAGCGCCGACATGCAGCTGCAACCGGTGCGCGATCGCGCGCTGGCGCTGCGGGCGGCGGCCGACCGCTACGCGCCGCCGCCGGCGGCGGTGCCGGTCGCGGCCACGAGCGGCGCGGCAGCGGCCGCCGCGGCAACGGCCGCCGCGGCAACCGGCGGCAAGCCGGCGAACGTGGCGCCGCGCGATGCCGCGCTCGCACGCGTGCGGCCCTGCGCGCAGGATGCTTCGTGCGAGCACGCGCTGTTCGACCTGAACCGCTATTACCAGAAGCTGCGCCGCAAGATGCCCGCGCATTCGGCGGCGACGCTGGTGCGCGCGCAGCGCGCGTGGGTCGCGTTCCGCGACGCGACCGCGCCGCTCGTCGGCGAGGAAGGGCGTGTCGATCTGATCGGCGCGCGGATCGCGACGATGAAGCGGCTGTCGGAGACGGCGGGGAACAAGTAACGCGCGTTGTACCGCCGGTTGGCGGGCACGTCACGCATGAACGAACGGGCACCTTCGGGTGCCCGTTTGCATATGGGCCGCGCCGGCCGCGCGGTGCCGGGCGTCAAGCCGGTTGCTGCGTGTCCAGTCGGCCGAACCACGACGGCACGAGCGCGAGCGCGTCGTCGAGCGACGCCAGCACGTGCAGGCTCAGCGCGACGATCTCGGGCGTGGGCGCCTTCAGGTCGGGCACCGTGACGACCGCGGCGCCGGCGCCGGCCGCCGACTGCGCGCCGAAGTCGCTGTCCTCGAACGCGACGCACGCGTGCGCGGGCACGCCGAGGCGCTCGGCCGCGAGCCGGTAGACGGCCGGGTCGGGCTTGCCGCGCGCGACTTCGTCGCCGCCCGCGATCGCGTGGAAGTACGGCAGCACGCCGACGGCGTCGAGGCGCGCACGGATCACGTCGCGCGCGGACGACGACGCGACCGCGCACGGAATGCCGGCCTGCGCGAGCGTGTCGAGCAGCGCGCGCGCACCGGACTTCAGCGGAAACTTCGGATGCGGCTCGGGCGCGGCGAGTTGCTCGCGCACGCGGGTGCGTACGGCGTCGAACGTGTCGGCGTCGCCGATCAATCGCGCGAGGATCACCTGGCCTTCGGCGAACGAACGGCCGACGATCTGCAGGTAGTCGATCTCGGTGAGCACCACGCCGTGCGCGGTCGACACGTCGATCCACGTGTTCATGATGGTCCGCTCGGAATCGACGAGCAGGCCATCCATGTCGAAGAGCGCGGCGGAGAAGGTCATCGGCGGTTTCCGGGAAGCGGCGAAGCGGGGCAGGCAACGGGCGGCGCGACGGCCGCCCGGATCATGGGAACGGGACGCCGAAGCGTCCGTGCGCGACGGGCGCTTACTCGCCGAGGGCGGCGCGCGCGACCTTGATCGCCGCACGCACCTGGTCGGGTGCGGTGCCGCCCGGATGGTTGCGGCTCGCGACCGAACCTTCGAGCGTCAGGTAGCCGAACACGTCGTCGCCGATCAGGTGCGCGACGTTCGGCAGTTCCTGCTTCATCTCGTCGAGCGTCAGGTCGGCGAGATCGATGCCGCGATCGTCGCAGATCCGCACCGCGTGCGCGACGGCTTCGTGCGCGTCGCGGAACGGCAGGCCGCGCTTCACCAGGTAATCGGCGAGGTCGGTCGCGGTGGAGAAGCCCTGCAGCGCGGCCGCGCGCATCGCGTCCGGCTTCACGGTGATGCCCGCGACCATCTCGGCGAAGATCCGCAGCGTGTCGGCGACGGTGTCGACCGTGTCGAACAGCGGCTCCTTGTCTTCCTGGTTGTCCTTGTTGTACGCGAGCGGCTGGCCCTTCATCAGCGTGAGCAGCGCCATCAGGTGGCCGTTGACGCGGCCCGTCTTGCCGCGTGCGAGCTCGGGCACGTCGGGGTTCTTCTTCTGCGGCATGATCGAGCTGCCGGTGCAGAAGCGGTCGGCGATGTCGATGAAGCCGACGCGCGGGCTCATCCACAGCACGAGCTCTTCCGAGAAGCGCGACACGTGCGTCATCACGAGCGCGGACGCGGCCGTGAATTCGATCGCGAAGTCGCGATCCGACACCGCGTCGAGCGAATTCGCGCAGATGCCGTCGAAGCCGAGCGTCTTCGCGACCGCATGACGGTCGATCGGATAGCTGGTGCCGGCGAGCGCGGCCGCGCCGAGCGGCAGACGGTTCACGCGCGTGCGGCAGTCGCGCATGCGCTGCGCGTCGCGCGTGAACATCTCGACATAGGCGAGCAGATGGTGGCCGAACGTGACCGGCTGCGCGACCTGCAGGTGCGTGAAGCCCGGCATGATCGTGTCGGCGTTCTGCTCCGCGAGATCGAGCAGCGCGCCGCGCAGGTCGTTGAGCAGCCCGCCGATCCGGTCGATCTCGCCGCGCAGCCACAAGCGGATGTCGGTCGCGACCTGGTCGTTGCGCGAGCGGCCCGTGTGCAGACGCTTGCCGGCGTCGCCGATCAGCGCGGTGAGGCGCGCCTCGATGTTCAGGTGGACGTCCTCGAGATCCAGCTGCCATTCGAATTCGCCGCGCTCGATCTCGCCCTTGATCTGCGCCATCCCGCGTTCGATCGCGGCGAGGTCGTCGGCGCTGATGATCTTCTGCGCGGCGAGCATGCTCGCGTGCGCGAGCGAGCCGGCGATGTCGACGAGCGCGAGGCGCTTGTCGAAAAACACCGACGACGTGTAGCGCTTGACCAGCTCCGACATCGGTTCCGAGAAGCGGGCCGACCAGGCCTCGCCCTTTTTGTGCAGTTGGGACGTCATGGCGATTCTTCGAAGGGGAGTTGGGCGGCCGTATGCCGCCGAGGGAATCCCGCAATTCTAGCATTCGTGACTTGCGCGGCCGCGCGGGGCATGGGGCGGCGTGGGGCGGAGGCCGGGACGTGCAGCCGTGCAGCGGGCCAGCGTGCAGATGCGCAGACGCGAGAGGTGCAGACGCGCTCAGGAGTGCAGGCGTACGGACGCGCCGGGGTTCAGGCGCCGGGCGCCCTGCCGCGCTGACATATCAGGCCCGGGCGCCGATGCCGGTGTCGCAGATCGCAAGTCGCAGACCGCAGACCGCAGACCGCAGGTCGCAGGTCGCAGGTCGCAGGTCGCAGATCGCGCACCAAGCACCGCCGCCCGCGCGCCTCCCCCGCCTCAGTCGCGCACGAGCACGACCAGCTTCAAATCTTCGCGGTGCGCGGGTTTCAGCGTGATCTGCTGATAGACGACGCGGCCGTCGGCCGGATGATCGAATTCGCGCCGTCCGCCCTCGCGCTCGAACACGTCCTGCGACGCCCAGTACTGCGCGAACGCCTCGCTGCCGGCCATCAGCGCATCGATCAGCGCGCGGGTCGGCGCATCGGCGAGGTGGCGGATCGAGTCCGCGCGAAATTCGGCCGCGAGCCGGCGCGCGCGCGTCTCCCAGTCGACGATCAGCGTACGCGCGGACGGCGCCATGAACGTGAAGCGCAGCAGATTGCGATCGTGCTCGCCGTCGAGCCAGCCGGTAAACAACGCGGCGGCCGGCGCGTTCCACGCGAGCGCGTTCCATTGCCGGTCGAGTACGTACGCGGGCGTGGCGATCGCGGCGACGGTCGCCGCGAGCGTCGGCGGCAGGTCGCCCGCCGCGACGTCGGGCTCGGCCGGGTCGCGCTGCGCGGCCAGCTCGAACAGGTAGGCGCGCTCGGCCTTCGACAGCTGCAGCGCGACGGCGATGCGCGCGAGCGCGTCGGCCGACGCGGACACCGGCCGGCCCTGCTCGATCCACGTGTACCAGGTCGGGCTGACGCCGCACAGCTGCGCGACTTCCTCGCGCCGCAACCCCGGCGTGCGGCGGCGCGGGCCGGGCGGCAGGCCGACGGCCTGCGGCGACAGACGTTCGCGGTGCGCGCGGATGAATTCGCCGAGCGCACGGGCGGGCGTGGCATCGAGCGGCGGGTGAGGGGCAGTGGACGGCTGGTTCATGCGAATGCGGCTGAAACGACTCGTGCGAACGGATCGACGTAAAAGGGCACGCCGGGCGCGGCAAGCGCCAGGCAGGTGTAACGAATACCAGAATAACCGCTTAACTTGTACTGGTACCAACGCGGCCCTATTGTAGCGATTCGCGCGCTGGCAGGCAGCGGGCGCATCCAACCAAGGAGCGAACGATGAAACACCACGACCAGGTCGCCGACGCATTCGGCACGACGGCTGCCGCCTATCTGACGAGCACGGTCCACGCGACGGGCGCCGATCTCGACATGCTGGCGGCCGCCGTGCGCGCGACGCCGGCGGCCGCGGTGCTCGATCTCGGCTGCGGCGCGGGCCATGCGAGCTTCGCGGTGGCGCCGCACGTGCGCGACGTGGTCGCGTACGATCTCGCGGCGCCGATGCTCGCGACCGTCGACGCCGCCGCGCGCGAGCGCGGGCTCGCGAACGTCCGCACGCAGCAGGGGCCGGCCGAGCGGCTGCCGTTCGAGGCGGGCAGCTTCGACTGGGTGATCAGCCGGATGAGCGCGCATCACTGGCACGACGTGCCGGCGGCGCTCGCCGACATGCGCCGCGTGCTGAAGCCGGGCGGGCGCGTGCTGATGATCGACATCGCGGGCAACGATCATCCGTTGCTTGACACGTATCTGCAGGCGGCCGAAGTGCTGCGCGATGCGTCCCACGTGCGCGATTACCGCGCCGACGAGTGGCTCGCGATGTTCCGTGGCGCCGGGTTCGACGCGCAGGTGCAACGCCGCTGGCGTTTGCCGATCGATTTCGACACGTGGGTGCAGCGGATCCGCACGCCGGCCGACAGCGTCGCGGGCATCCGCGCGCTGTGGGCGCATGCACCGGACGAAGTGCGCGGCTACTACGCGGTGCAGCCGGACGGCTCGTTCGAGCACGATGCGCTGCTGATCGAAGCGTGCTGATCGGCGCGCAGTGACCGAAGCCCACTGAGCAACGCCCGCACCGACCGGCGCGCGCAACGCGCCGCGCCGCGCGATGAAAAAAGCCGCGATACGCAAGAGCGCGTATCGCGGCTTTCGTTTGGCCGCTGCCGTTCGCGGCGGCCGTGGCGGCCGTGGCGACCGTGGCGACCGTGGCGACCGTGGCGCGAAGCCGGCGCGAAGCTATGCGCCACGCCCCAGCCACCGCGCCGGATGCGGATCAGCCCGTGTTGCGCAGCCCGGCCGCGATCCCGTTGATCGTCAGATGAATCCCGCGGCGCAGACGCGCGTTCGTGTCGCCCGCGCGGTGACGCTTGATCAGCTCGACCTGCAGGTGGTTCAGCGGATCGAGATACGGGAAGCGGTTCTTGATCGAGCGCGCGAGCAGCGGGTTGGTCGCGAGGCGCCCTTCGTGCCCGGTGATCTCCGCGAGCGCCTGCGCCGTGCGCTCCCATTCGGCGACGATCCGCTCGAACACGTGCTTGCGCAGCTTGCGGTCGGCGACCAGCTGCGCGTAGCGCGACGCGACCGCGAGATCGGTCTTCGCGAGCACCATGTCCATGTTCGACAGCAGGTTCGCGAAGAACGGCCAGGTCTTGTTCATCTTCTTCAGCAGCGCGACGCGCTTCGTGCGCGCGGCCGCGTCCGGCGCGCCGTCGAGATACGCGCTCACCGCGCTGCCGAAGCCGTACCAGCCGGTCAGCAGCAAGCGGCACTGGCCCCACGAGAAGCCCCACGGAATCGCGCGCAGATCCTCGATCCGGCGGTTCTTCGGGTCCTGCAGCTTGCGCGACGCCGGGCGGCTGCCGATGTTCAGCTCGGCGATCTCGGTGATCGGCGTGGCCGCGAAGAAGTAGTCGGTGAAGCCGGGCGTTTCGTAGACGAGCGCGCGATACGACGCCATCGCCGCGTCGGACAGCGCCTGCATCGCGGCTTCGAACGCGGGCAGTTGCGCGGGCGCGTTCGACTGCGGCAGCAGCGACGCCTCGAGCGTCGCGGCCACCACGGTTTCGAGGTTGCGCCGGCCGATCTCCGGGTTCGCGAACTTGCTCGCGATCACCTCGCCCTGTTCGGTGAGGCGGATCTGGCCGTTCACGGTGCCCGGCGGCTGCGACAGGATCGCCTGATAGGTCGGGCCGCCGCCGCGGCCGACCGTGCCGCCGCGGCCGTGGAACAGGCGCAGCGTGATCTTGCGGTCGCGGAACAGGTCGACGAGCGCGAGCTCCGCGCGATACAGCTCCCAGTTCGACGTCAGGAAGCCGCCGTCCTTGTTGCTGTCCGAATAGCCGAGCATCACTTCCTGCTCGGCGCCCTGATGCGCGATCAGCGCCTCGATGCCCGGCAGCGCGAAGTATTCGCGCATGATGCGCGCGGCGTCGCGCAGGTCGGGAATGGTCTCGAACAGCGGGATCACCATCAGGCCGTTGCGCGCGCTGTCGTGCGCCGCGCCGAACGCACCTTCGAGCAGGCCCGTTTCCTTCTGCAGCAGCAGCACCTCGACGAGGTCGCTGACCGTCTCCGTGTGCGAGATGATGTAGTTGCGCACCGCGCGCGGTCCGAACTGCGCGCGTACCTCGCGCGCCTTCTCGAACACGCCCAGCTCGCTTTGCGCGAGCGCCGAGTATTCGATGTACGGCGAGCGCAGCGGGCGCGGATCGGCGAGCGCGGCCAGCAACGCGATCAGCTTGTCGTCCTCGGACAGCGACGCGTAGTCGGCATGCACGCCCGCGCGCGCGAACAGCTCGGCGACCACCGCTTCGTGGATGTCGGAGCTCTGGCGCAGGTCGATGCTCGCGAGGTGGAAGCCGAACACCTCGGCCGCGCGCATCAGCGGCGTGAGGCGCGGCGCGGCGAGCGACGCGCCGTGATGTTCTTCGAGCGACGCGGTCAGCACCTTCAGGTCGGCGACGAACGCTTCGGAATCGGCGTACGGCACCGCGCGCACCGGCGGCGCGCCGCGGCCCGCGCTGCGCACCGGCACGGTGCCCTCGCCGAGGCGCACGCGCGCGCTCGCCGCGAGCCGCGTGTAGATGCCGATCAGCGCGCGGCGGTAGGGTTCGTCGACGCGGTGCGGCGACTGGTCCGGCGACGCGGCGGCGAGCGCCTTCACCGCGTCGTTCGCGCCCACCAGCAGGTTCGACACGGAGAGTTCGGCGCCGAGCTTGTGCACCTGTTCCAGATAGTGTTCGAGGATCACCGCGGCCTGGCGGTTGATCGCTTCGTCGAGCGTCGCGGCCGTCACGTTCGGGTTGCCGTCGCGATCGCCGCCGATCCAGCTGCCCATCTGGAAGAACGCGGGCACGCGTGCGGGCAGGCCGTGCTCGGCGAGCGCGGCTTCGATGTCGCCGTACAGCGCGGGCAGTTCGTCGAGGAAGGTGGCGCGGTAGTACGACAGCGCGTTCTCGATCTCGTCGCCGACCGTCAGGCGCGCGTCGCGCAGCATGCGCGTCTGCCAAAGCGCGGTCACGCGCGCGCGCAGCATCGATTCGTTGTAGGCGCGTTCGCGCGCGGTCAGCGGCTGGTCGCGTTCGGCGAGCAGGCGCGCGATGTCGTGCTGCGCGTCGAGGATGCTCTTGCGCTGCACCTCGGTCGGGTGCGCAGTCAGCACCGGCACGATCAGCGCATCGTCGAAGAAGCGCTGCAGCACGCGCTTCGATGCGTTGCCGCTCGTCTTCAGCTGTTCGAGCGCGTACGCGACTGTGCCCGGTTGCGGCGCGGAGCCCGCGAGCGCGTGAATGCGGCGGCGGCGGTTGTGATGGCGATCTTCCGCGATGTTCGCGAGATGCGAGAAGTAGCTGAACGCGCGCACCACGCTCACCGTCTGTTCCGGCGTCAGCTTGCGCAGCTTCTTCTCGAGCGTCTGCGCGGCTTGGCTGTCGTCCTCGCGGCGAAACTTCACCGCGGTCTGACGAATCGTTTCGACGACGTCGAACACGGTGTCGCCTTCCTGTTCTCGCACGACGTCGCCGAGCAGGCGGCCGAGGAAGCGGATGTCCTCGAACAGCGGGCCGTCCTTGTCCTCGCGCGTGCGCGCGGCGGGCTTCGACGCGCCGGCCGCCTTCGTCGTGCGTTTTGTCTGACGTATCGAGTCTTTCGGTTTCGTTGCCGGTTTCGTTGCCGGTTTCGCACGGCCGTTCGCGACGGTGGCGAGGGCGCCCGTCTGGGCGTCGGTGGAGGGCAGGGCAGCATTGCGGCGCGCCGTACGCGCCGATCCGGAAGACTTCACGATGGGTTTCCTTGGGAAAGCTCGAGTCAAAAGGGACTGCGGGGACTGCGGAACTGCGGTCAAGCAACCAGCTACGTGCGGCACATCCGCGCATCGGTGGCGCCGCGCGCGCGCCCGGGCGCCGCGGATGCAGGCGCCGCGCCCGGGCGGGCGGGGGCCTGCGTGCTACCATTGTTCGGTCTTCAATCCCGTCCTTCGATGTTCCAGCAATGAATTCCGAGACCTTTTCGGCCGGGCCGAAATCGGCGCCAGCCCCCGCGACGTTGACGATTGCGTCGCGCGAGAGCCGCCTGGCGATGTGGCAAGCCGAACACGTGCGTGATGCGCTGCGCAAATTATATCCAGCTTGTGACGTGAAAATCCTCGGGATGACGACGCGCGGCGATCAGATTCTCGATCGCACGCTGTCGAAGGTCGGCGGCAAGGGCCTGTTCGTGAAAGAGCTGGAGAATGCGCTTGCCGACGGCCGTGCCGATCTCGCCGTGCATTCGCTGAAGGACGTGCCGATGGCGCTGCCCGACGGCTTCGCGCTGGCCGCGATCATGGCGCGCGAGGACGCGCGCGACGCGTTCGTGTCGAACGACTACGCATCGCTCGACGCGCTGCCGGCGGGCGCCGTCGTCGGCACGTCGAGCCTGCGCCGCGAAGCGATGCTGCGCGCCCGCTATCCGCATCTGAACGTGCTGCCGCTGCGCGGCAATCTCGACACGCGCCTCGCGAAGCTCGACCGCGGCGACTACGCGGCGATCATCCTCGCGGCCGCCGGCCTGAAGCGCCTCGGCCTCGAGGCGCGGATCCGCGCGCTGATCGACGTCGAAGACAGCCTGCCGGCCGCCGGCCAGGGTGCGCTCGGCATCGAGATCGCCGCGCACCGCAGCGACGTCGCGCAATGGCTCGCGCCGCTGCACGATCCGCACACCGCGCTCGCGGTCGAAGCCGAGCGGATGGTGTCGCGCGCGCTCGGCGGCAGCTGCGAAGTGCCGCTCGCCGCGCATGCGGTGTGGCGTGCCGGCGAGCTGTACCTGACCGGCCGCGTGTCGACCACCGACGGCCGGCGCGTGCTGAGCGCGCAAGCGTGCGGCGCGGTCATGACCGCCGCCGATGCGCTCGCGCTCGGCCGCGCGGTGTCCGACGAGCTCGACGCGCAGGGCGCGCGCGACATCGTCAATGCATTGCTCGCCGGCTCGCAGGTCGGCAAGGGCGACGCCTGATGGCGGGCGGCGCGCGCGCGTTCACCGCTGTCCTGACCCGCCCGGACGGCCAGTCGGCCGCCCTTGCGGCGCAGCTCGCCGACGCCGGCTGCGACGTGCTCGAATTTCCGCTGATCGACATCGCGCCGCTCGACGATCCGGCGCCGCTCGTGGCCGCGTTCGCGACGCTGGCCGACTACGCGCTCGTGATCTTCGTGTCGCCGAACGCGATCGACCGTGCGCTCGCGCACTACGGCGCGATCTGGCCGAATGCGCTGCCGGTCGGCGTCGTCGGCCCCGGCAGCGTCGCGGCGCTCGCGCGTCACGGGATCGCGGCGCCCGCGCATCGCGTGATCGCGCCGCAGGCGGGCGCCGACGGCGGCGTGCCGCGCTACGATTCGGAAAGCCTGTTCGCCTGCATCGAGGCCGCCTTCGGCGGCGCGCAGGCGCTCGCGGGCAAGCGCGTGCTGATCGTGCGCGGCGACGGCGGCCGCGAATGGCTCGCCGAGCGCCTGCGCGAAGCCGGCGCCGAGGTCACGCTGGTCGCGGCATACCGGCGCGTCGTGCCCGAGCCGCGGGTCGGCGCGTGGGAGCGCGTGCATGCGCTGCTGGCCGGCGCACCGCACGCGTGGCTCGTCACGAGTTCCGAAGGCGTGCGCAACCTGCACGAACTCGCGCGGACCCATTTGAACGACGCCGAGATCGACGCCTTGAAGCATGCGCGGCTCCTCGCGCCGCACCCGCGGATCGAGCAGACCGCGCGCGCACTCGGTTTTGATAGGATTACGCTGACCGGCGCGGGCGATGAGCGCATCGTCCGCGCGTTTCGAACGATGGCCGACGAGGCCGTCCAACCGGCGACAGCCGCACCGGTGACTAAACGCATGACAGATACCAACGATTCCAAAAGCGTCGCTTCCCAGCCGGCCGCTGCCTCCGCGCCGCCGCGCAGTCCCTCTTACGTTGCGTCCGAACCGCCCGCGCGCCGCGGCGGCAGCGCGGCGCTGTGGTTCGTCATCGTCGTGCTCGGCTGCGCGGCGGGCGTCGGCGGCTATGCGCTGAACCGCAAAGTCGACCGGCTCGACGCTTCGTTCGTCGCACGCCAGAAGTCGCTCGACGCGCAGACGGCCGAGCTGCGGGCGAAGACCGAACAGGCGCTCACGGGCACGCACCAGGTCGACACGCAGCTCGCGCAGCTCGACGGCAAGCTCGCCGACGCGCAGAGCGCCCAGCAGGCGCTGCAGCAGCAATACCAGGACCTGTCGCGCAACCGCGACGCATGGATGCTCGAGGAAGTCGACCAGATGCTGTCGAGCGCGAGCCAGCAGCTGCAGCTGACCGGCAACACGCAGCTCGCGCTGATCGCGCTGCAGAATGCCGACGCGCGCCTCGCGACGTCGCAGAGCGCCCAGGCCGTCACCGTGCGCAAGGCGCTCGCGCAGGACATCGAGAAGCTGAAGGCCGCGCCGTCGGCCGACCTCACGGGCCTCGCGATCAAGCTCGACGACGCGATCGCGAAAATCGACGCGCTGCCGCTGTCGGGCGAGGCGATCGTCGCGCACGCGGCGCCGAAGGCCGCACCGTCCGCCGCCGCGTCGTCCGCTGCGCCCGCCGCCGTGGCCGGCGAGCCGCGCTGGAAGGTGTGGTGGCACGATTTCTCGGCGGGCCTCGGCCAGCAGTTGAAGGGCCTCGTGCAGGTGCGCCGCATCGACAACGCGGACGCGATGCTCGCGTCGCCCGACCAGGGCTACTTCGTGCGCGAGAACGTGAAGCTGCGCCTGCTCACCGCGCGGCTGTCGCTGCTCGCGCGCAACGACGCGGCGATGAAGTCCGACCTGCATGCTGCGCAGGCGTCGCTCGGCAAGTATTTCGATCAGGCCTCGAAGGACACGCAATCGGTCGAAGATCTGCTCAAGCAGGTCGACGGCGCATCGCTGACGGTCGCGGTGCCGAACCTGAACACGAGCCTGAACGCCGTTCAGCAGTTCAAGAGCCGGGGGTAACGATGACGCTTCGAGGAATCGTCTGGCTCGCGATCCTGTTCGCGATCGCCGCGGCACTCGCCACCGTCGGCCGCTTCGACGCGGGGCAGGTGCTGCTCGTCTATCCGCCGTACCGTGTCGACGTGTCGCTGAACCTGTTCGTGATCGGCATCGTCGTGCTGTTCATCGTCGTCTATGCGCTGATGCGCATCGTGCGCAACATCTGGCTGATGCCGCGGCGCGTCGCCGCGTATCGTGCGCGTGCGCGCAACGAGAAGGCGCAGTCGTCGCTGCGCGATGCGATCGCGAACCTGTACGCGGGCCGCTTCTCGCGCGCCGAGAAGGCCGCGCGCGATGCGATGGCGGTCGACGCGAACCAGGGTGCGGCGAGTCTCGTCGCCGCGACCGCCGCGCACCGCATGCACGAGTACACGCGTCGCGACGATTGGCTGTCGAAGGTCGACGCGCCCGAGTGGCAGGACGCGCGGCTGCTCGCGACGGCCGACATGCGCGCCGATGCACGCGACGCCGACGGTGCGCTCGCCGCGCTGGCCGATTTGCAGGCGGGCGGCAAGCGCATCCATGCGCAGCAGGTCGCGCTGCGTGCGCAGCAGCAGCTGAAGAACTGGGCCGAGGTGCTGAAGCTGGCGAAGGCGCTCGAGAAGCGCGACGCGCTGCATCCGGCCGCGGCGGTCCGGCTGCGCCAGCAGGCGGCCGAGAATCTGCTGCGCGAGCGTCGGCACGATGCGGACGCGCTGCTCGAAGTGTGGCAGTCGCTGTCGGCGCTCGAGCGCCAGTCGCCGCGCCTCGCCGATCTCGCGGCCGAGCTCCTGGTGTCGCTGGAGCGCCGCACGGAGGCGCGCCGCATCGTCGAGGATGCGCTTGCGCACAACTGGGATGCGCGGCTGTTGCGCCGCTATCCGGACACGGCCGGCAACGACGCGCTGCCGCTGATCCAGAGGGCCGAGGGCTGGAAGAAGGATCATCCGGACGATGCCGACCTGCTGTTCGCGCTCGGCCGGCTGTGCCAGCAACAGCAGCTGTGGGGCAAGGCGCAGTCGTTCCTGGAGGCCGCGCTGAAGCAGGCCGACAACGACGCGCTGAAGGTGCGCACGCATCGCGCGCTGGCCCGCCTGTTCGAGCATCTCGGCGAAACCGACAAGGCCGCGAAGCACTATCGCGAAAGCGCGCTCGCGATCACGACGGTGTGACGCGCGCGGCGCGCGTTCGCCGCACGATCAAAAGCCCCGAACGCCTTCCGGCTTCGGGGCTTTTTTGCGCGTGTGCGCGGCTGGCCGGCGGGGCGGCGGCCGGCCGCGGCGTCACGCCGCGCGCCTCATTTGTCGACGAGCCGCTTCGGCACCGACAGCGCGAGCAGGCCGCCGAGCACGAGGAACGCGGCGAGCAGATACATGCCGGCATCGTTGGCGCCCGTCGCCTGCTTGAGCCAGCCCATCATGTATGGGCTCAGGAAGCCCGCGAGGTTGCCGATCGAGTTGATCATCGCGATGCCGGCCGCGGCCGCCGCGCCGCCGAGGAACGCCGTCGGCAGGCTCCAGAACAGCGGCAGCGTCGTGAGGATGCCGATCGTCGCGAGCGTGAGGCCGAGCATCGCCAGCGCCGTCTCGTGCGCCCACATCACCGACAGCACGAGCCCGAGCGCGCCGATCGCGGCCGGGATCGCGAGGTGCCAGCGCCGCTCGCGCCGCTTGTCCGCGCTGCGCGCGATCAGGATCATCGCGACCACCGCCGCCGCATACGGAATCGCGGACAGCAGGCCGATCTTCAGCGTGTCGGTCACGCCGGTCGCCTTGATGATCGTCGGCAACCAGAAGCCCACGCCGTACAGCCCCATCACGAACGAGAAGTAGATCAGCGCCATCAGCCACACGCGCGGGCTCGACATCACGGCGCCGAGCGCGAGGTCTTGCTTGGTCGCTTCCTCCGCGTCGACGTTGCGCGCGAGCAGCGCCTTTTCCTCGTCGGTGAGCCACGCCGCGCGCGCGATGCGGTCGTCGAGCGCGAAGAACACCAGCACGCCGGCCAGCACCGACGGAATCCCCTCGAGCAGGAACAGCCATTGCCAGCCGTGCCAGCCGCTCACGCCGTTGAAAGCCTTCAGGATGAAGCCGGAGAGCGGCCCGCCGATCACGCCGGACAGCGCGACGGCCGTCATGAAGAAGGTGGTCATCCGGCCGCGCCGGTGCGCGGGATACCAGTACGTGAGGTACAGGATCACGCCGGGGAAGAAGCCGGCCTCGGCGACGCCGAGCAGGAAGCGCATCACGTAGAACATCGCGGGTGTCGTGACGAACATCGTCAGGATCGAGATCACGCCCCACGTGGCCATGATGCGTGCGATCCACACGCGCGCGCCGACCTTGTGCAGGATGATGTTGCTCGGCACCTCGAACAGGAAGTAGCCGAAGAAGAAGATCCCGGCACCGAGCCCGTAGACGGTATCGCTCAGATTCAGGTCGCTCGCCATCTGCAGCTTCGCGAAACCGACGTTGACGCGATCGAGATACGCGACCACGTAGCACAGCAGCAGGAGCGGCGTGAGCCGCCACGACACCTTGCGGTAGGTCGCTTCCTCGAATGCGCCGGACGAGCCCGGCAGCGAATGCGTCGATGTTGCCATGTTGTCTCCTGTCCTTTCTTGTCGTGGGTCGTGATGGGCCGGATCGGGCGCGCGGGCGCCCGATCCGGTGTCGTGCGAAGCATGGCCGGTGCGGGACGCCGGCGCCGGCCGGCCGCGGCGGCGCGGCGCCGTTGCCGTCGTGCTAGATGCAGCGGCCGCCGTCGACTTCGAGGCAGACGCCCGTGATGAACTCGGCTTCGTCGGATGCAAGGTAGAGCGCGGCGTTCGCGATGTCCTGCGGCGTCGAGAAGCGGCCGAGCGGAATCGTCGACAGGAACCGGCGGCGGTTTTCGGGCGTGTCCTCGCAGCCCATGAACTCGGTCATCAGGCCCGTTTCGCCGAGCACCGGGTTGATGCAGTTCACGCGAATCCGGTCGGGGCCGAGCTCGGCCGCGAGCGACTTGCTGGCGGTGATCATCGCGCCCTTCGTGCTGTTGTACCAGACGAGGCCGGGGCGCGGCCGCACGCCGGCCGTCGATGCGACGTTGACGAACACGCCGCCGCCCTGCGCGCGGAAGTACGGGACGAAGGTCTGCACGCTCCAGAACAGGCTCTTCATGTTCACCGCGTACACGCGATCGAATTCGGCTTCCGTCACGTCGAGCACCGGCTTGTTGCGGTGCGTGGTGCCCGCGTTGTTGACGACGATCTGCACCGCATGGAAATCGTCGAGCGCGGCCTGCAGCAGGGCACGCCAGTCGGCGTCGCGCGACACGTCGCCGGCGAATGCGATCGCCTTGCCGCCGGCCAGCGCGATCTCGCTCGCCACGCGCTCGGCCGCCGCGCCGTTCAGGTCGTTGACGACGACGTTCGCGCCTTCGCGCGCATACGTCTTCGCGATCCCTTCGCCGAAGCCCGAGCCGCCGCCCGTGACGACGGCCGTCTTGCCGCTCAACCGCATGGTGTGTCTCCTGTGTTGGAAGAGTGCAGGGTGCGCCGCTGCGCGGCCGGCCGCTGCCGGCTGCTTCCGCCCGCGCGGCGCGGTTCAGCCGTGCCGGATCGCGATCGTCTTCAGCGCGGTGAAGCCGTACAGCGCCTCGAAGCCTTTCTCGCGCCCGTGGCCCGAATGGCCGACGCCGCCGAACGGCAGCTCGACGCCGCCGCCCGCGCCGTAGTTGTTGATGAACACCTGGCCCGCGCGCACGCGCCGCGCGAGGCGCAGCTGGCGCGCGCCGTCGCGCGTCCAGATGCCGGCGACGAGCCCGTACGGCGTGCCGTTCGCGAGCGCGACGGCTTCTTCCTCGTCGACGAAGCGCATCGCCGCGAGCACCGGGCCGAATACTTCCTCCTGCGCGAGCCGATGCGACGGCGGGACGTCGCGCAGCAGCGCGGGCGCCTGGTAGAAGCCGCTTTCCGGCGCGTCGGCGACGACCTGGCCTTGCGCGGCCATCGGAATGCCGTCGTGCTGCGCGTCGGACAGGAAGTCCCAGACGCGCTGCTGCTGCTTCGCGTTGATCAGCGGGCCGCAGTCGAGGTCCGCGCGGCTCGGGCCGACGCGCAGCCCGTTGAACGCGGTGGCGAGCCGCTCGACCAGCGGCTCGTAGGCCGCATGCTCGATCAGCACGCGGCTACCGGCCGAGCAGGTCTGCCCGCCGTTCTGCACGATCGCCGACACGAGCACCGGCAGCGCGGCGTCGAGGTCGGCGTCGGCGAACACGATCTGGGGCGATTTGCCGCCGAGCTCGAGCGTGACGGGCACGTGATTCTCGGCGGCCATCTGGGCGACCAGCTTGCCGGTCGCGGGCGAGCCGGTGAACGAGATGTGGTCGATGCCGGGGTGGCGCGCGAGCGCGGCACCGGCTTCGTGACCGTAGCCGGTGACGACGTTCAGCGCACCGGCCGGCAGCCCGGCCTCGATAGCCAGCTCGGCGACGCGCAGCACCGACAGGCATGCGTCCTCGGCCGGTTTCACGACGCACGCGTTGCCGGCGGCCAGCGCCGCGCCGACGCTGCGCCCGAAGATCTGCATCGGGTAATTCCACGGCACGATGTGGCCGGTGACGCCGTGCGGCTCGCGCACCGTCAGCACCGTGTAGCCGGCTTGGTAGGGAAGCGTCTCGCCGTGCAGCTTGTCGGCGGCGCCCGCGTAGAACTCGAAATAGCGCGCGAGCGCGGCGGCGTCCGCGCGCGCCTGCTTCAGCGGCTTGCCGGTATCGCGCGCCTCGATCGTCGCGAGCTCTTCGATGCAATCGGTGACGCGCGCGGACAGCCGCATCAGCACGCGGCCGCGCTCGGCGGCGCTCGCCGCGCCCCACGGGCCCGCGAAGGCGTCGCGCGCCGCGGCGACGGCGCGTTCGATGTCCGGCGCCGTGCCGCGCGCGATCGTCGCGAACGGCCGGCCGTCGGACGGGTCGACGACGGCAATCGGCTCCAGCTGCGCGGGCAGCGTCCATTCGCCTGCGATGAAGTGCTTCGCCTGTTCCATGCGTGCTCCTGTCTCCGGGGGGGCGCGTACCGCGGGTGCCGCGGCGGCCGTGCATCGCGGCCGCCGTGCGGCATCGCTCGCGGTCAGTGGCAGAACGTCCGGACCGATTATCACGCCGATCGTCATCCGGACGCCACCGGTCGATTGGCTATAATGGCGCATTCCCTGCGGGGAGGCCCGCGGCCGCGCACCGGTCGAGGCACCCTGCGCCGCATTCCCATCGACCAACAGAGAGCGCTATGAGCTTCAATCATGTTCCGGCCGGCAAGGACCTGCCGCACGATTTCAACGTGATCATCGAGATCCCCGCGCAAAGCGATCCGGTGAAGTACGAAGCCGACAAGGAGCTGGGCCTCCTCGTCGTCGACCGCTTCATCGGTACCGGCATGCGTTATCCGGTGAACTACGGCTACATCCCGCAGACGCTGTCGGGCGACGGCGATCCGGTGGACGTGCTGGTGATCACGCCGTTCCCGCTGCTGGCCGGCTCGATCGTGCGTTCGCGCGTGCTCGGCATGCTGCAGATGACCGACGAGTCGGGCGTCGACGCGAAGCTCGTCGCGGTGCCGCACGACAAGGTCTGCCCGATGACGGCGAACCTGAAGTCGATCGACGACGTGCCCGAGTATCTGAAGGACCAGATCAAGCACTTCTTCGAGCAATACAAGGCGCTCGAGAAGGGCAAGTGGGTGAAGGTCGAAGGCTGGGCCGGCATCGACGCCGCGCACAAGGAAATCGCCGACGGCGCTGCGAACTACAAGAAGTAAGCCGAATGGCCGGCTTCGCGGCCGGTTCGCTAGCATCGCAAACCGCGCGTGTCTCGTCAGGAGGCCGCGCGGTTTTGTTTTGTGTGCGGTTTGCCGCGGGCGCCGGGCGGGCGCGGTGCGGCGGAGGGCGGTGCGGATTGCGCGCGTTTCGCGGCGGTCGTGCGGCGGGGGGCGGCGGTGACGGGT